>NZ_JBHSBP010000034.1:0-2982 GCF_042650725.1 Micromonospora sp. GCM10011541 | reverse complement strand
GGCGTACGGGTAGGGGAGGTTCGGGAAGTCGCTGCCGAGCAGCACCTTGCCGGCCAGCCCCAGCTCGCCCAGCCGGGGCAGGTCGCCGGCCGGGAACGGCATGAACCGGTTGAAGAACGAGGTGAACGCCATGGTGGTGTCCAGCCGCACCCGCTCGTACTTCTCCGCCAGGTCGAGAAACGCGGTGTAGTCGGGCGCGCCCAGATGGGCCACGACCGCGGTCAGCCCCGGATGCCGGGCGAGCAGCGCGGCGAACGGCTCCGGGCCGGTGTGCGCGGTGCCGACCGGTGCGTGCCCGGCGTGCACCACCACCGGCTCGCCCGCGCCGGCGAGCAGCCCCCACGCCGCGGCCCGCGCCGGGTCGGTGGGGAGGAACCCGCCGACCTGGACGTGCACCTTGAACACCCGGGCGCCGGCGTCGAGCGCCCCGGCGACGTACCGGACGGCGTCCGGCTCGGGGTAGAAGGTGGCCGAGGGCAGGCAGCCGGGGGTGGCGTGGGCGAACTCCAGCGTCCACCGGTTCAGCGCCTCCGCCATCCCGGGCCGGTGCGGGTACGCCAGCGCGGTGAACGCCCGTACGCCGAGCCGGCGCAGGTGCGCCACCCGCTCCGCGTCGCTCCACCGGTACCGGATCGGCCACTCCGTGCCGACCAGCGGCCCGGCCGCGTCGAAGTACGCCCACACCTTGCGCAGCAGCCGGGGCGGCAGGAAGTGGGTGTGCACGTCGGCGAGCCCGGGCAGCCCCAGCCGCTGCCAGAACGAGGGTACGGCCAGGTCCTCGACCGGCGGGCGGCCGCCCTCCACTACGCCAGACTGCTGGGCCGGCCCGTCCGGCGAATCGGCCGGCGGTCGCGTCCCGCCGGCTGGCGGGTCGGGTGGGTCGGTCACACTTCGATGGTCAGCTTCTCGGCCCTGAAGGGGCTGAGCTTGCGGATCGTTGCTCGGTGCTGGCTGCATCGGTCACGCCGCGTTCGGCAGGCTGACGGCTGCCCAGTCCGCGGCGCCGCGTGCGGCGATGTTGCGGGCTGCGTTCACGTCGGCGTGCTCAGCGAAGCCGCACGACGTGCATCGGAAGGTGGATTGGTTGGGTCGGTTGGCCTTGGCGAGGTGCCCGCAGGCGGAGCAGCCCTGCGAGGTGTACGCCGGGTCGACGTAGACGAAGGCCACTCCGGTCCGCGCCGCCTTGTAGGCGATGAACTGGCGGAGTTGGTGGAATGCCCACGAGTGCAGTGTGACCCGCTGGGGCCGTCGGAGCCGTACCCGGTCGCGGATGCCGCCCAGGTTTTCCAGGGCGATGCCGCGGCCGGTGCGTTCGGCCTCGGTCACGATCTGCTTGGCGATGCGATGGTTGATGTCGGCCGCGAATCGCGCTTCCTTGCGGCGGCGGGCCTTCAGGAGCCGCTTGGCGGACTTGGTGCCGATGCGCTGAAGTTTGGCCCGCAGCCGCTGATTACGATGGCGCACCCGGTTCAAACCCTTGCCGCAGTGCCGGGTCCCGGCGCTGGTGGTGGCGATGTTCGCGATGCCCAGGTCGACGCCGAGGAACCCGTCGGGCTCCTTAACCTCGACGTCAGGGATGTCGCAGGTGGCGTTCAGAAACCACTTGCCGTCACGGTGCACCAGGTCAGACTCGCCTCTGCGGTGGGCGGACAGCACCGCGTACTGCGCGTCAGAGCACCCGAATCGGATGCCGGCCTGTCGGCCCGCCGTCGCCCAGATGGAGACCGTGCGGGAGCGCATCTGCCAGGACAGGCAGCGGTCGTCGAACGGTTGGGCGGCGTCGCGGCGGAACACGATCGGCTTCGCCTCAGCCTTGCGGCGGCGCTTCGACCCGGGTTTGCCGAGGTTGCCGGCACGGATGTTGGCCTTCAGCGTGGCGTAGGCGCCGGCGACCTTGCGGGCGACGTGGATCGCCGGCTGGGCCGACAACCCCATGTCCTTCAGCCGCCGGTAGGTGAGTCGCTGCAACGCCCGCTTGGCGAACACCCGCGCCCGGTACGCCTCGGCGGAGGCGAGGTTCGCGGCGTCGTTGCCCAGGGTCAGCGTGTCTTGCGACGCCGCCTCCTGGCCGGCGTCGGGAAACAGCCGCACCTGCACGACGAGCTTCACGTCCACAGTATAACGTCTGGCCTATGTCACCACGATGGACCGCGGACCCCAATATCCGGCGAGGCCGCAGCATCGTTCACGACCTGCACGCACATCTGGTCTTCGTCACGAAATATCGCCGCGGTGTACTCGATGAGGCGATGCTCGCCCGCTGCGAGCAGGTCATGACCGACGTGTGCGCAAGCATGGAAGCCGAACTGGCCGAGTTCAACGGCGAGGACGACCACGTACACCTACTCGTGCGCTACCCCCCGAAACTAGCGATCTCCACGCTGGTCAACTCCCTCAAAGGCGTGTCCGCTCATTACCTGCGCAAGGAATTCACAGGCCAGATCAACCGGCACCTCATACACGGCCACCTGTGGTCACCGTCCTACTTCGCCGCATCCTGCGGCGGGGCGCCCCTGGCCATAGTCAAGGATTACATCGACCGGCAGAAGTGCCCCGAGTGAACCCCCATTTCCTCCCGGCCCTGAACCGCCGGGATTTCCTGGCGATCACCTGCTGAACACCCGTGCCTTGGCGCGCAACGCTTCGGTGAGGTAGCGGATGGCCCGGGCTCGGGGAAGAAGGTGGCCGAGGGGAGGCAGCCGGGGGTACGCGCGGCGAAGTTGAGCTCCAGCGACTCAGCGGCTCCGCCATCCCGGGCCGCTGCTGTACGCCTGCGCGGCGAACGCCCGGACGCCGAGCCGGCGCAGGTGTGCCACCCGCTTCGCGTCGTCCTACCGGTAGCGGATCGGCCAATCGGTGCCGACCAGTGGGCCGGCCGCGTCGATGTACGCCCACACCTTGGCCAGGCTCAAACCTCGATGTTGAACCGCTGCAGCACCGACGGCGCGACCAGCCCCACCGCGGCGAGCACCGCGAGGACGG
>NZ_JBHSBP010000033.1:0-64765 GCF_042650725.1 Micromonospora sp. GCM10011541 | reverse complement strand
TGGTTGGGGTTCGCCGGAGCAGATCACCGACCCCGAGTACGCGACCCTGGCGTTCGAGAAGGGTCTGAAGCAGGTCGACGGGTGGCGGGACATGCCGCTGACCGAGGCCGCGCAGACGGTGCAGGTGTCGGCCTACCCGGACGCCTACGCCCAGTGGGAGCAGCAGGCCGCCCACCTCGTCGCCGAGCACTGGAACAGCTGACAAGCGAACAACAAGCAAAAGCCGCTGGCCGGCACCCCGGAGACACGGGGTGCCGGCCAGCGGCGTTTCCACGTACAAACACAAGACCGTGACCGCCGGGCGGACGGTGACCAACGTCAGGGCTGGGGGCGACCGTCCCCGGCGCAGGGATCAAGCCTGACCGCCCGGAGCCGGGGACGGTCGCCCCCAGCCCCAAAGCGCAACCATCCCAAGAACTCAGGGGCAGGGCGCGTACAGACGCCGGGTGCCGGCCCCCGCGGCGTAAGCGGCCCGATCGCTGAACCGGCAGCCGAAGTCCGGCGCCGCAACCGCCCGCGGATCGGTCACCGCGTCCCCCGCCGGCCGGGCGCCACTGCGCACCCAGGTGGTGAGGTCGTCCCAGGCGGCGCCGGCCTCGGCCGGGGTGAACTCGCAGTGCTGGGCGGCCCGGATGGCCCGCTGCACCACCAGCCGGCTGCGTCCGTGCCACGCCACGTCCCGGGCGTACGCCTGCTCCATGGCGAAGGGTACGAAGAGGTCGCCGAGGTCGTGCAGGCTGACCACCGGCGCGGTCGGTCGGCCGTTGATCCGGGGTACCTCGGTCAGCGTGGGAGAGAGGCGCTGCCACGGGTTCTCCGGGGCGACCCGCTGGACGGTGGCGTTGACGTCCACCGGGCTGTTCGGGGTGTACCGGGTGAGCAGGTTGGTGGCGAGCTGGCCGGGCCGCTGCGCGGGGGAGTCCCCGCCGTTGGTGGCGCTGATCGCGAAGAGGAAGTCCTTCCAGACGGCGAAGGAGGCCTCGGCGCCCGGCCGATCACCGCCCGAGCGGTTGATGGTGATGGTGCGCAGCTGCTTGCCCAGCTCGTTGGTGGTGTCCGGCCCGCCCGGCTTGAGCCCGGCCAGGCCGAGCGCCACCTGGATGCGCGGCACCGCGTTGGTGAGGTAGTCCGGCGGCGTCGGGTACGCGTGCACGCCGGCGAGGGCCTGCGCGACCAGGTTGTAGTCGAGGAAGAAGTCGAACAGCTCGTGGTCGCCGAGCACGCCGCACATCGGCAGCGCTCCGTCGTAGTAGCCGGGGTACTGCTCCAGCGAGCGGCCGATGATGTGGCCGCCCATCGAGACCCCGGCGATGAGCATCCGCTGGGGCCGCTTGACGGTGCCGGCGAAGAGGTCGGCGAGGTCGCGGGTGCTCAGCACGCCGGAGCGGATGTCGTAGCCGTTGCGGTCGTACGAGGACGACGCCCACGCGTACCCCTGTTCCAGCACCCGCTGGCGCAGGCCGAACGCCGGCGTCTCGGGGGAGAGCACGGTGGTCTGGCCGCGGTAGCCGTGCGTCCACATCACCAGGTCGCCGTTCCAGTCGGCGGGTACCTCGATGATGTAGCCGGCGTGTTCGTGCACGCCCTGCCGGACGGTGGTGGGCGTGCCGCGCACGACGAGCGGATCCAGCGGCGGGTTGCTGATGGTGTAGCCGGGCAGCGGCTGGCTGCCGTCGCCGTCGTCGCCGTCGGCGGCGGCGGCCGGCGCGGCGCCGGCGAGCCCGACCGTGAGGGTCAGGGCGGCGCCGGCGGCGAGCAGCCGGCGGACCAGGCGGGTGGTTGAGGTCAGCATCGTTGCTCCCCCGGGGACGGTGCCGCCCCACCGGGGGCGACCAGGCGGGACGGATGCCTACCGGCCGGTAGCGCCCTGAAACTAGGCTTGCCGTCGATCCCTGTCAATCACCTCCTGACCGAACGGTCAGTCAGTTCCGCCCGGTCCGCCCACAGTGGCCGCTCACACCAGACCGTGCGCCAGCATCGCCTCCGCCACCCGGCGGAACCCGTTGATGTTCGCCCCGGCCACGTAGTCGCCGGGCAGCCCGTACTCCTCGGCGGTGGCCCAGCAGCGGGCGTGGATGTCCCGCATCGTCTCCCGCAGGCGCTGCTCCGACTGGGCGAACGTCCACGAGTCCCGGCTGGCGTTCTGCTGCATCTCCAGCGCGCTCACCGCCACCCCACCGGCGTTGGCCGCCTTGCCCGGAGCGAACCGCACCCCCGCCCGCCCGAGGATGCGTACCGCCTCCGGGGTGGTCGGCATGTTGGCACCCTCCACCACCGCGACGCAGCCACCGGCCACCAGCGCCGCGGCCTCCGCGCCGCCGATCTCGTTCTGCGTCGCGCACGGCAGCGCCAGGTCGCAGGGCACCTCCCAGACGGTACGACCGGACACCGCCACCGCGTGCGGCACGTGCCGTACGTAGTCGTCCAGCCGGGCCCGCCGCTCCTCCTTCAACTCCCGCAGCAGCGCCAGGTCGATGCCCTTCTCGTCCAGCACATAGCCATCGGAGTCCGAGCAGGCCACCACCGTCCCGCCGAGCTGGTGCACCTTCTCGATCGCGTAGATCGCCACGTTGCCCGAGCCGGAGACCACCACCCGCTTGCCCTCCAGGCTGTCCCCGGTCTGCTGCAGCATCTCGTCGGCGAAGAAGACCGCCCCGTACCCGGTGGCCTCCCGGCGCACCTGCGCGCCCCCGTACGACAGGCCCTTGCCGGTCAGCACCCCCGACTCGTACCGGTTGGTGATCCGCTTGTACTGGCCGAACAGGTAGCCGATCTCCCGGCCGCCGACCCCGATGTCCCCGGCCGGCACGTCGGTCTGCGCGCCGATGTGCCGGTACAGCTCCGTCATGAAGCTCTGGCAGAAGCGCATCACCTCCCGATCCGAGCGGCCCTTCGGGTCGAAGTCCGCGCCGCCCTTGCCACCGCCGATCGGCAACCCGGTCAGCGCGTTCTTGAAGATCTGCTCGAAACCGAGGAACTTGACGATCCCCAGGTACACCGACGGATGGAACCGCAGCCCACCCTTGAACGGGCCGAGCGCGCTGTTGAACTCCACCCGGAAGCCCCGGTTCACCCGCACCCGGCCGTGGTCGTCCTCCCACGGCACCCGGAAGATGACCTGCCGCTCGGGCTCGCAGATCCGCTCGATGATCCGCGCGTGCGCGTACTCGGGGTGACGGGCCAGGGCCGGGCCGATGCTCTCCAGCACCTCCCGTACCGCCTGGTGGAACTCCGGCTCGCCCGGGTTCCGGTTGACCACACTGGCGAACACCGTCTCGACGGCCTCCGGCATCACCGACACGTCCCTTCAGTCCCGGCGGCGGCATCGTCGCCACCACCGGATCGGCATTTCCGCCGACCGCCCCCGGATACGGATCGTCACCGCTGTCCGGTTCACTGGTCCGATGGACGAGTTGATCTGGGACGCGGTCCGGGCCTCGCGCGGCTGGCTGGACGCCGCCAACGGCACCGGCGACGCCGAGCTGACCTGTCGGATCCTCAAGCTCGCCGAGGAGGCGGGGGAAGCGGCGGGGGCCTGGATCGGGGTGCTCGGGCAGAACCCGCGCAAGGGGGTCACCCACAGCCGGGAGGACGTGGGGGCCGAACTGGCGGACGTGGTGTTCACGGCGCTGGTCGCGATCGAGAGCCTGGGGTTGGACGCCCGGGCGGTGGTGTCGTCGTGCGCCGCGAAGGTGCGGGATCGGGCCTCGTCCTGAGCCGGCTCCGTCTTGTTGCGCTGCGTCGGTGGTTGCGGTGGGGGCTGGGGGCGACCGTCCCCGGCTCCGGGCGGTCAGGCTTGATCCCTGCGCCGGGGACGGTCGCCCCCAGCCCTGACGTGGTCGCCGTCCGTCCCGGCAGTGCCAGGTGACTTTTGCGGGTACGGGTTCCGGTTCGCCGGAGATGGTGCGCTGCGGTGACAGCTTGGGCGTGATCGACTCCGTGTCGCCGATGTGGCGGTGTCCACCGGGGCGGGCATACCCCGCAATCGGCCATCTGGAGCCCGTGTCCGGTTCGGCCCGCCCGGCCACCGCCCGCATGGACGGGATGTCCGTTTCGGGTGTGACCGGCGGCATCCTGGCGGCGGAATCGTGGCGGGGTCGGGGTCGTTATATCTCGCGTACGACCGAGTACCTGGCCCGCTCGACCGGGCCGGCGGACGGGCCCGGAATGATGGTGGCCTGGCGGTCGTTACACATGGTCCCGGCGCCGCGAAGAAGCCCCGTGGTCGGACCGGGCGAAGACTTTCCCCCTTGCTTTTGAGCGCCTGACGGTGCTTGCGCACACGATCTCGACCCCCATCGGGTGTGTGCGCCAACCCCCGAATGGAGCTTCACCATGAACACGATCATGCGTAAGAGCGTGCTGGGTATTGCTGGTCTGGCTTTCACCGGTGGTGTGTTCGCCGGTCCGATCGCCGCGCACGCCGACACCCCGGTTGCTGCGAAGCCGGTCGCGGTGGCGGTGCAGGCCGACAAGCCGGGCGTCGACAAGGCGAAGCTGATTCCGCATGGTGTGCAGGGCGCCCAGTCGAAGATCACTCTAAACGACGAGCAGACCGCCAACGCGAAGGCGATCATCGCGGCGACGAAGAAGGCGGGTCTGCCGGAGCGGGCCGCGGTCATCTCGATCGCCACCAGCCTGCAGGAGTCGAAGCTGGAGAACCTGGGTCACCTGGGTGACCGCAACGACCACGACTCGCTGGGCCTGTTCCAGCAGCGCCCGTCGAGTGGTTGGGGTTCGCCGGAGCAGATCACCGACCCCGAGTACGCGACCCTGGCGTTCGAGAAGGGCCTGAAGCAGGTCGACGGGTGGCGGGACATGCCGCTGACCGAGGCCGCCCAGACGGTGCAGGTGTCGGCCTACCCGGACGCCTACGCCCAGTGGGAGCAGCAGGCCGCCCACCTCGTCGCCCAGCACTGGAACAGCTGACCTGACCAAGCAACACGCAACAAGCCGCTGGCCGGCACCCCGACGAGGGTGCCGGCCATCGGCGTCTCCGGATCTTGGACAGTTACCGTTCTCCCCGAACGGCAACTGTCCAAGATCTAAAACCGTGAAGGGCAGCGGCCCGAATAGGGACGGCCTGGTACGCCCGGGCGGAGCGGGAGCAGGTCAGGGCTGGGGGCGACCGTCCCCGGCGCAGGGATCAAGCCTGACCGCACGAAGCCCGGGACGGTCGCCCCAGCCCCAAAGCCCAACCAAAGACGGACCAAGTGATCCGGACGAGCCGAGGCTACGTACTTCCCGCCGGGGACCGGGGAGAGGGGATCGGCATGGCGGGGGCGGACGAGCCGGACGGTTTACCTGGAGGGTCGACACGGGGTGGCGGCGGGCGAGCTGATCAGCTCGCCCAGCTGGGACCGGGCGGCCGACCGGCTCTACGTCGACCTGGTGGCGGCGGCGAACACCGTCACCGTCGCGGGCTGAGCGTACAGTCGGGCGGTGGACCGTACTGAATCGTTGCCGGCGCAGACCCTGCCGCCCGGCGTGGCCTCCACCGACCCGGGCAGCGTGCTGCTGCCCGGCCACGACGTGCCGCTGGGGCGCTACACCACGGTGCGGCGGCTGCTGCCGCAGCGGCAGCGCCGGATGGTCGGGGCCTGGTGTTTCGTCGACCATTTCGGACCGGACGACGTCGCCGAGCGGCCCGGCATGGAGGTGCCGCCGCACCCGCACAGCGGCCTGCAGACGGTGACCTGGCTGCTCGACGGGGAGATCCTGCACCGGGACAGCCTGGGCAACGTGCAGCCGATCCGGCCCGGCCAGTTGAACGTGATGACCTCCGGCCACGGCATCGCCCACTCCGAGCGGTCACCGGCGGAGCATCCGCCGGTCATGCACGGCGTGCAGCTGTGGGTGGCGTTGCCGGACCCGGCGCGGGCGGGTGCGGCCGACTTCGCCCACCACGCGGAGCTGCCCCGCTGGCGTGACGGCGACCTGGACGTCACGCTGCTGGTCGGCGAGGCCGGCGGCGAGCGTTCGCCGGCCGTGGTGCACACCCCGCTGGTGGGCGCGCAGGTCGAGGTGCGCGGTCCGGTGCCGGCCACGCTGCCGCTGCGCCACGACTTCGAGTACGGGCTGCTGGCGATGTCCGGCTCCGCGACGGCGGACGGGGTGCCGTTCGCCCCGGGCGCCCTGCTGTACCTGGGCGCCGGCCGGGAAGGGTTGACCCTGAGCGGGGCCCCGGGCAGCCGGCTGCTGCTGCTCGGTGGCGTGCCCTTCGACGAGCCCCTCGTGATGTGGTGGAACTTCGTGGGCCGGTCGCACGAGGAGGTCGCGGCCGCCCGGGAGGACTGGATGGCCGGCCGGCGGTTCGGGACGGTGGCCGACGACCCGGCGCCGCCGCTGCCGGCGCCCGCGCTGCCCACCACCCGGCTGAAGGCCCGTGACCGCCGCGGCGGCCTGCTCGGCTGATTGGGCGGCCCCGTCACGGGTAGACGCGGGCATGCCGACAAGTGCGATCTCCAGCATCGAGGACAAGAAGCGACTGGTACGCCGGCTCGCCGGTGACGGTCGCGGTTTCGCCGAAAAGTACGGCTTCCGGGTCACCAACAACCCGTCCAGCCTGTTCCAGGTGCTCTGTCTGTCCGTCCTGCTGTCCCGGCCGGGGGATTTCCGCCGGTCGGTCGAGGCGGCGGGCGCGCTGCGCGACGCGGGCTGGGACAGCGCCGCCCGGCTGGCCCGTTCGTTGCACGGCGACCGGGTGCGGGTGCTGCGCGAGCACGGCCAGCGCGGCGACGTGGACGGGCTCGCCGACGTGCTGGGCGACCTCGCCCAGACCGTCGTGGAGCGCTACCGGGGCGACCTGCGGCGGTTGCGGACGGAGGCGCACCAGGATCCGGTCCGGGAGCGGAAGCTGCTCACCGACCTGCCCGGGGTGGACGACGAGGTGATCGAGCTGTTCCTGCGGGAGGCGCAGGCGGTGTGGCGGGAGGTGGCGCCGGTGGCCGACCGTCGCGCCCTGGTGGCCGCGCGCCGCCTGGGCCTGGGCCGCTCCGCCGACGACCTGGCCGACCTGGCCGGCAGCGGTGAGTCGGAGCGGTTGGCCTGGCTGGTCGGGGCGCTGGCCCGGGTGGACCTGGAGAAGCGGTACGCGGAGCTGACCGGCTGATCAGGACGTGCCGCGGGACACAGTTTCGCGATACTCACCCGAAAGGCTGATCCCGCATCGTATGATGATCGTGGCAGCGATGCCCGCCCGGTTCGGGCGAACATCCACCGCCTGGCGGTCGCGATCCGGTTCGGGCGCGGATCGCCGGGAGCAGGTGCTGCGTGGCGCCCCAGGTCGCGGTTCGTGACCGGGGCGCCCGCCTGTCACCGGATTATCTCGCCAGGCCGACGACCAGGTTCACCGTGGCCGCGATGATGACCGCGCCGAACAGGTACGACAGCAGCATATGGCGCAGCACGGTGCGGCGCATCTCGGCGCTGCACAGGTCGGTGTCGGAGACCTGGAACGTCGCCCCCACCGTGAACGCCAGGTACGCGAAGTCCGCGTAGCAGGGCGCCTCGTCCTGGTGGAAGTCCACGCCGCCCGGTTCGCCGGCGTAGTACAGGCGGGCGTACCGGGCGGTGAAGAGGGTGTGCACGACGAACCAGGAGAGCACCACGCTGAGCACGCCCAGCGCGCCGTAGGCGTCCAGCGGCAGCCCGGGCGGCACCGAATGCGCGGTGGTGAGCACCACCCCGACCGCGAGCAGGCTGGCCAGGCAGGCCCCCAGCAGCAGCCCGTCCCGCATCGGGCGGTTCGGGTCCTCGTGCACGGCGAGCCGGGCGGTGCGGTCGGCGTCCAGGCGCCAAAGCCGACTCCAGAGCAGGGCCAGCCAGCTCAGCGCGGCGGCGTCCCAGCCCACCAGCGGGCCGACCGGCGGCGAGACCAGGGCCGCGAACAGTCCACCGCAGACCACCCCGACCAGCCCCATCACGGTGAGCTGGACCGCCGCCGGGGTGTGCCCGTCCGGGTCGCGGATCGTGCGCCGCACCGGCGGCGGTGGTCAGATGCCGCGCAGGTGCTGGGAGACCCGCTGGTGCCGCGTGTCCCGGGCCTGCGCCGCGCGCTGCGCACGGCCGATCTCAGGGGCGGCGTCGATGCCGGCCGACCGGGCGACCTCGTTGCCGTTGGCGTAGTCGACCGGCGGCAGGGCCCGCAGGGCTCGCAACACCTCCGGCGGCGCGCCCTCCCGTTCGGCCTCGCGGACGACGTCGTCCTTCCCGGCCGGGTAGTCCAGCGCGGACAGGTACTCAAGGACGTCGGTGTAACTCGCCATGGGTGGGGCTCCTCGCGCGTCGGTTGCGGTCACGACCGGCGGCGGTTACCCGTCGTGCGGCGGGTCACGCGTGCCGTACGCGGAATTTCGCGGCCGTTTCCGCCCCGGTCCGGCGGGTAGGCGGCGACGGCGGAAGAGCCGAAGGGGGTACCACCGATGAACTACGACACCTTCGTCGACCAGATCGCGCAGCGGACCCGGGCGTCCTCGGAGCGGTCGGTCGAGTTGACCCGGGCCACGTTGGAGACGCTGGCCGAGCGGTTGACCGGGGGCGAGCTGCTCGACCTGGCGGCCCAGTTGCCGAAGCCGTTGCAGCTGGTGCTGAAGCCGCGCCCGGGCACCGAGGCGGCCGACCGGTTCGGCGCGGCCGAGTTCGTCGCCCGGGTCGGGCAGCGGGCCGGCATCGACGAGAACGCGGCGCGGGACACCGTCCGGGCGGTCTTCACCACGCTGCGCGAGGCGGTCAGCGGTGGCGAGTTCGACGACATCGTGGTGCAGCTGCCACGCGACTACCGGGAGATGGTGGAGCCGGCCCTGGCCCCCGGGGCGACCCTGCGCCGCGGCTGACCGGGCGCCGTCGCCCGGCGGGCGGTCAGCCGATCGCGCCGTCGGCGCGCAGGGCGGCGATCCGGTCGGCGTCGAAGCCCGCCTCGGCCAGCAGTTCGTCGGTGTGCTCGCCGGGCTGCGGCGGCGGTCGGCGGATCGAGGTCGGGGTGCCGGAGAAACGCGGCGCCGGGGCCGGCTGGGTCACCCCGTCGTGTTCGACGAAGACGCCCCGGGCGGCCAGGTGGGGATGCTCCGGCGCCTCCCGCCAGTCGAGCACCGGCGCGACGCAGGCGTCCGACCCGGCCAGCAGCTCCGCCCACTCGTCCCGGGTCCGGGTGCGGAAGAGCCGGCCCCAGGCCGCGCGCAGCGCGGGCCAGTTCGCCGGGTCGGTGCGGTCGAGGGACTCGTCGCCGGGGAGCGGGAAACCGGTGAGCCGGGCCAGTTCGTCGTAGAACTGCGGCTCCAGCGCGCCGACCGCGACATGTCCCCCGTCGGCGCACTCGTACGTGTCGTAGAAGGGCGCCCCGCCGTCGAGGAGGTTCACCCCCCGCTCGTCCTGCCACATGCCGAACCGGCGCAGCGCGTGGATCTGGGTGGCGAGCACCGACACACCGTCCACGATGGCCGCGTCGACCACCTGGCCGGGCGCGCCGGCGCGGACGGCGTAGAGGGCGGCCACCATGCCGAGGGCCAACATCATGCCCCCGCCGCCGAAGTCGCCGAGCAGGTTCATCGGCGGCACCGGCCGCTCGCCGGCCCGGCCGACGCCGTGCAGCGCGCCGGTCAGCGCCAGGTAGTCGATGTCGTGCCCGGCGGACGCGGCGAGGGGGCCCTGTTGTCCCCAGCCGGTCATCCGCCCGTAGACCAGCCGGGGGTTGACCGCGTGACAGTCGTCGGGGCCGAGCCCGAGGCGTTCGGTGACCCCGGGGCGGAAGCCCTCCAGCAGCGCGTCGGACCGTTTGACCAGGGCCAGCACCACCTCGCGGCCGGCGGCCGACTTGAGGTCCACGGCGACGGAGCGGCGGTTGCGGTGGAGCAGGTCCCCGGGCAGGCTGCCGAACCCGGCGGGTGCCGTCCGGTCCACCCGCACCACGTCGGCGCCGAGGTCGGCCAGCATCATCGCAGCGAACGGGCCGGGCCCGATGCCGGCCAGCTCGATCACGCGGACCCCGGCGAGGGGGCCGACCGGGATGGGCGCTGCGTCGTCGGTCATCGGGCCACGATAGGCGTCCGCCGTCCACCCCGTCGCCCCCCGGGCCGGCGGCGTACCGCCACCCAGCGGTTGACCAGGGCAACCAGCTGACCTGGGGTGGCGGGTCCGACTTGGCGGACGAGCCGAGCGGCCCTAACCTTGCGACACGAGGGGAGTACTTCCCACGAACCATTCCGGTCAGTACGGTGCGCCCCGGGCGCGCCTCGGGTGGTTGCCCACGGGAACGGTGGGTGAAGGAGACCTCGAACATGTCACGGTGTTCGAGGAGGCCCCATGACCGAATTGTCATATCTGTCCGCCGCCGAGCTGTCGTCGGTCGGCACCCCCACGCTGTGGGGGGTGACCATCGCCGGGGTGCTCGCCCTGCTGGTGCTGGACTTCCTGGTCACCCGCCGCCCACACGAGGTGTCGATCAAGGAGGCGCTCGGCTGGTCGGCGTTCTACATCGCCCTGCCGCTGGCCTTCGGTGCCTGGGTCTGGTCCCGCTTCGGCTCCGAACTGGGCGTGCAGTACCTCACCGGTTACCTGGTGGAGAAGTCGCTCTCGGTCGACAACCTCTTCGTCTTCATGCTGCTGCTGGCCGCGTTCGCGGTGCCGGCCGTGCTCGCCCAGCGGGTGCTGCTATACGGCATCGCCGGCGCGCTGGTGCTCCGCGCGATCTTCATCGCCCTCGGCGCCGCCGCCCTGCAGACCCTCGACTTCGCCTTCCTGCTGTTCGGCCTCATCCTGATCGCCACCGCGGTCAAGCTGCTGCGCGACGCCCTCTCCGGGCACGCGCAGGAGGTCGACATCAACAAGATGCGGTCGGTGCGGCTGCTGCGCCGGTTCATGCCGGTGGTCGACGAGTACCACGGCACCAGGATGACGATCCGGCAGCACGGCCGGCGCGCGCTCACCCCGCTCGCCCTGGTCGTGGTGGCGGTGCTCGCCACCGACATCGTCTTCGCCGTCGACTCGGTGCCCGCCGTCTACGGCATCACCGAGGACCCGTACCTGGTCTTCGCCACGAACGCGTTCGCCCTGCTCGGCCTGCGGGCGCTCTACTTCGTGCTGCACGCCGCGCTGAGCCGCTTGGTCCACCTCAGCTACGGCCTGGCCATCATCCTCGCCTTCATCGGGGTCAAGCTGGGCCTGCACTGGGCGCACGGCAGCTGGTCCGGCGTACCGCAGATCCCGACCCTCGCCTCGCTCGGCGTGATCATCGGCGTCCTGGTGGTCGTGACCCTGACCAGCCTGCGCGCCACCCGCGACCGCGAGTCCGTCGACGCCGCCGTCGTCACCGAACGGCACTGACCCCGGGATCCGGCCGCCGTGGTTGGTCACCCACGGCGGAGAGTCCGGCCGATCGGGGTGTCCAACCCCACCCCCGGGTGGTACGACTGTCGGGTGGGAATTGTGTCGCCTGGCTTCCAGGGTCGGCCCCGCTCGGCCGAACCGGCCCTGCCGCCCGGCCAGTATCTGACCGAGGACTTTCCGGTGCTCTCCGCCGGTCCGACGCCGCGGGTGCCGCTGGACACGTGGGAGTTCGTCGTCACCGACGAGGGGGGCGCCGAGTTCCGGTGGTCCTGGGCCGAGCTGATGGGCCTGCCGCAGGAGACGCCCACCGTGGACATCCACTGCGTCACCCGGTGGTCCAAGCTCGGCACCAGCTGGCAGGGGGTGTCGCTGGACACCCTGCTGGAGGGAATCGGGACCGCCGCCCGGTACGCGCTGGTCCACTCGTACGGCGGATACACCACCAACCTGCCGTTGGACGACCTGCGCGGTGGCCGGGCCTGGGTGGCGCACACCTACGACGGCGGCCCGCTGCCGGCCGAGCACGGCGGCCCGGCCCGGCTGCTCGTCCCGCACCTGTACTTCTGGAAGTCGGCCAAGTGGGTGCGGGGCATCCGGTTGCTGGTCGACGACAAGCCGGGCTTCTGGGAGACCGCCGGCTACCACGACTACGGCGACCCGTGGCGCGAGCAGCGCTACCAGGGCGACTGAGGTGGCCGCGCCCACGACCGGCAGCCGGGTGGCCGCGCCGCTGACCTGGCGGGTGGCCTGGCTGGTGGAGCGCCGGACCGAGACGCCGACCGCGCAGACCCTGGTCCTGGAGGCGCCCGGCTGGCCGGGGCACCTGGCCGGGCAGCACGTCGACGTCCGGCTCACCGCCCCGGACGGCTACCAGGCCGGCCGATCGTACTCCCTCGCCGGTCCCGCCGAGGGGGACCGGATCGCGCTGACCGTCCAGAAGGTGCCCGACGGGGAGGTCTCGCCGTACCTGATCGACGTGTACGCCGAGGGCGACCCGGTGGAGGTGCGTGGCCCGGTCGGCGGCTGGTTCGTCTGGCGTACCGACGAGACCGCGCCGGTGCTGCTGGTGGCCGGCGGCTCGGGCGTGGTGCCGCTGATGGCGATGGTCCGGGCCCGCCGGGAGGCGGGCAGCCGGGTGCCGTTCCGGCTGATCTACTCGGTGCGCACCCCGGCGGACGTGATCTACGCCGACGAGCTGCGCCGGCGGGCCCGCGACGACCAGGGTCTGGACGTGGCGTACGTGTACACCCGGGAGGCGCCCGAGGGGTGGCGGGGCGAACCGCACCGGATCGGCCTGGCCGACGTGAACACCCATGGCTGGCCGCCGGACCTGGAGCCGCTCTGCTACGTCTGCGGCCCGACCGGGTTCGTGGAGACGGTGGCGGACCTGCTGGTCGGGCTGGGACACCAGGCCCGGCGGGTGAAGACCGAACGGTTCGGCCCGACCGGTTGAACGGCGAGGAGACCTGATGACCGACATGTCCTACCTGGACGGCAACATGCTCGACGGGCCGCTGCGCGAACTGTTCGCGGTGGACCTGAGCGCCGCCACCGGCCGGTGTGAGTCGTGCGGGACGGTCGGTCCGGTGGCCGGGCTGCACGTCTTCTCGCACGCTCCGGGCCTGGTGGGCCGCTGCCCGGCCTGCAGCGGGGTGATGCTGCGGCTGGTCCGGGCGCCCGACCGGGCCTGGCTGGACCTGCGCGGCACGACCTACCTCCAGGTGCCGATGCCGCTGGACCAGCCGCACCCCCGCCCACTCTGACCGACCGAAACCCGGTCCACCTCGCGGACTTCACCCGCGAGGAATGACCCACCGCTCCTGGACGGTACCGTCCCGGTCGAACGATGGCTGTCCGAGATCGAAGGCGGTTCACGCGTCGACGACGTTCGCCAACTCGTCGCGGCGGGGTGGGTCGGCGCCCGGCCGCTCGCAGGTCATCCCCGCCACCAGCGTGGCGTGGTCGAGCACCGCGCCGAGTCGCGCCCAGTCCAGCGCGCCGACCGCCGCCGGGGCGGCGGCGTCTGCCTCGACCAGGGCATCGAGCAGTCCGGCGGTGAAGGCGTCGCCCGCGCCGACGGTGTCCGCCACGGCCACCCGGCGGGCCGGTCGGGCGACGGACACGTCGGTGGTGGCGGCGTACGAACCCGCCGCGCCCCGGGTCGCCACCACCAGCCGTACGCCGAGGTCGAGCAGGCGGTCGGCCGCCTCCTCGACGGAGGCCCCGGGGAAGAGCCAGGCCAGGTCCTCGTCGCTGGCCTTGACCAGGTGGGCGTGCCGGGCCAGCGTGAGCAGCCGCGCCCGGGCGGCGTCCGGGTCGGCGAGGACCGCCGGGCGCACGTTCGGGTCGAGGCTGACCAGCACCCGGCCGGCGGCGTGCTCCCGGGCGAGCAGGTCGGCGAGCAGGTCCGCCCCGGGCGGCAGCAGGGTGGCCAGCGAACCGGTGTGCAGCACTCGGGTGCCGGCCGGCACCCCGTCCAGCTCGTGCGGCGCCCAGTGCCAGTCGGCAGTGCCGTCGAGGTAGAAGTCGTAGCTGGCCGCCCCCGTGACGTCCAGCGCGACGACGGCGAGGGTGGCCGGCCGGTCGTCGGCCACCGCCCAGGTCAGGTCCACCCCGTTGGCCTCGGCGTGCGCGCGCAGCCGGCGTCCGAACGAGGTCCGGGAGAAGCGGGCCAGCATCGCGGTCGGCCGGCCGAGCCGGGCAAGCCCCACCGCGACGTTGAGCGGGCTGCCCCCTGGGTGGGCGGCGAGCAGGTCGCCGCCGCCGGAGGGCGCGAGGTCGATCACCGCCTCCCCGAGCACGGTCAGCACGTCAGGCCCCCGCGGCCAGGGCGTCCGCCGCCGTCGCGCCGTTGACCTGGGTGCCGGCCGCGGGTGGGCCAGCCTGGCCGAGGTCCGGGGCGACATCCCGGCGGCCGTGCACCGAGTACGGCACTCCCGGCTCGGCGTCGCCGAGCAGCACCGTGCCGTCGTCGAGCACCCGGACCGGGATCGGGTCGCTCAGCTCGCCGACGAACCGGCCCTGCTCGTCGTGATTGTGGAAGGCGAGCAGCTGCCACCGGCCGTTATTGTCCCGCACCAGGCGTCCGCTGTAGAGGCTGTCATCGGTGAGCCGCTGCGCCTTCGTGGCGTCGAACGGGCCGAGCAGCGAGTCGCCCGGCACCGCCCACACCCCGCAGGCCCGGGCGTCGCGGCAGCGCTCGGCAAGCTGGTCGTGCAGGCAGGAGAAGATCAGGATCGGCCGGCCGTCGACGATCTCCACCTGGGGGACCTCGAGGTGGCCGAAGCCGCTGCCAGCCGTGGTGACCGGCGGCTGCGCCGTCCAGTGCACCAGGTCGTGCGAGCGGGCGTGCGCGATGACGCCCCGGTCGTCGACGGGCCCCTCGTTGGCCCGCGCCGTGATCAGCATGTGCCAGCCGTCGCCGTCCGGGTCCGCGAAGACCCAGGGGTCCCGCCACGCCTCGTCCTGCCAGGTGGAGTCGCCGAACCGCTCGTACCAGCGGCCGGCGGCGGTGAGCACCGGCGAGGTCGGGTGCCGTTCCCAGGTGACCAGGTCGTCCGAGGTGGCCAGCCCGATCCGCTGCACCAGGGCGCGTTCCGTGCTGCCGGCGCCGGTGTAGAACATGTACCAGCCGCCGTCCGGGCCGGGCAGCACCGAGCCGGTCCAGGTGGCCACGTCGTCGAAGGCGGGCCGGTCGGCCGGGACCAGCGCGTCGGCGAGCTGGGTCCAGGTCCGAAGGTCGGTGGAGAAGGCGTGGCCGACGCTGGCCCGGAAGTGCCGCCGGTCCGGGTCGCCGAGCGCCCGGGAGGCGCGCAGGAAGTACAGGTGGTGGGTGTCGCCCTCGCGGGCGAACCAGAAGTCCCAGATCCAGGCGTCGGGAAGTCGCAGCACGGTGGGTCCTTTATCTCGGCCGCCGTCAGCGGCGGTGTGTCGACGCCGCGAGTGGCGGCGGGGGTGCGTCGGCCGCGCTGGTGCGCGGCGGGCAGATGGATGCCGTCGGGTACGTCGGTGGGGCCCGACGGACGGACCGGTCAGTTCGGGGCTGTGGCGACCGACTGGCGGCGGACCAGCGGGCAGGGCATGACGACCTGCCGGGCGGTACGCCGGCGGGCCCCCTTGGGCTGGTCGAGCAGGTCGACCATGGTCTCCACGGCCCAGGCGCCCATCTCGTAGTGCGGCAGCGCCACGGTGGTCAGCCCCGGGTACAGCCCTTCCGCGATGAGTTCTTGGTTGTCGAAGCCGATCACCGAGAGGTCGTCGGGGATCCGCAGGCCGAGTTCGGCCGCCGCCCGGTACGCGCCCATCGCCATCCGGTCGTTGAAGCAGAACAGGGCGGTCGGCCGCTCGGCCCGGCCGAGCAGCTCCCGCGCCGCCCGGTAACCGCCGGGGGTGTCGGACTGCTCGACGACGACCAGCTCCGGCCGGAACGGCACCCCCGCCGCCCGCAGCGCCTCCTGGTAGCCCAGCAGACGGCCGTGGGTGGCGGGGATGTCGTCGACGTTGGTGAGAAAGCCGATCCGACGGTGGCCGTGGGTGAGCAGCTCGCCGACCGCCACCTCGCCGCCGCCGCGCTCGTCCGGCACCACCGACGGGTACGCCCCGTCGGTGCTGCTCGCGTCGAGCAGCACCACCGGCATCGGGCGCAGCTCGTCCGGGACCCGCACCACCTGGTGGTACATGGTCGCGTAGAGCACGCCGTCCACCCGGTGCCGGGCGAGCGCCTGGACCTCCCGCCGCTCGACCTCCGGGTCGCGCCCGGTGGTGAGCAGCATGAGCAGCCAGCCGCGGGCCGAAGCGGTCTCCTGCGCGCCGAGGATGATCCGCCCGGCGTGCGGGGTGGTGGCGATCTCGTCGCTGAGCAGCCCGAGGGTCTGCGAGCGCTGCAGCCGCAGCCCCCGGGCCAGCCCGTTCGCCGCGTAGCCGAGCTGGCGGGCCGCCGACTCGACGCGTTCGCGGGTCTCCGGGCTGACCCGGGTGCCGGACTTGTTGTTCAGCACGTGGGACACGGTGGTCACCGAAACGCCCGCCGCGGCGGCTACGTCGCGGATGCTCGCCTTCTGTCCCATCAGCTCACCATCGCAGTGCTCGGGTGGGCCCCGCCGTCCGGAGTGGACGACCGGCCAACGGTATCGGAGCGGTCACTCGTCCCACAGGCCGTGCTCGGGCCAGCGGCGCGGCAGGCGCTCGTCGACCGGCGGCAGGTCCAGCAGCGGCTTGTGCGGGTGGTGCTGGTACCAGTACGCCACCGACGAGAAGTCGTTGCCTTGGTCGTTGGCGTGCCCGTGCTCAATGGTCACCTTGATGCTCTTGCTGAAGCGCACCGGGTCCTCGATGTGGAACCGGTACATGCTCCACAGGCCGAAGTGCTCCTGGGGGCTGCTGGCCAGGCTGATGCCGTGGTACGGCCCGGCGTACGCCCCGCTGGGGAAGCCCCATGCGGCGTTGAAGTAATCCTCGGTGCCGGTGCCGTGCAGCGACGGCGGCCACTGCTCGCCGTCGATGAAGATCATGTCGTCGCCCTCACCCGGCCAGCTGTACGGCTGGTTGGAGGCGTTGTGGTTGTCGATGCTGAGCACGCAGCCGACGTAGTGCCCGGCGCCGCCCTCGGCGTCCAGGATGACGTAGTTCTCCTCGCCGGTCAGGTTGGTGCCGGGCAGGTCCCACGGCGCCGGCTTCTCGCCCGGGGCGAGCCCGTTGGGCACCGGCGTGCACGGCTTCTCCTGCCGGTAGTACGCGTGGAAGCGGCCCACGTCGTCCGGCACCGCCTCGTCGGTCAGCTCGTAGTCGACGTAGTAGAAGAGGTTCTCGATCGGCTGGTCGCTCTCGTTGCGAATGACGATCTTTGCGTGGCTGCCGAACGGCATCGGGAAGTACGAGTTCATCGCGGCGGCGAACGGCCCCTTCGGACCCCGGCGCGGCCCGAACACCATGCTCAGCGGCAGCGACACGTAGTGCGTGCAGGTGGCGTGGCCGACGCCGAAGAAGTCGCCCAGCGGGCTGCGGACGCTCGGGTTCTCCTCGCCGTCCCAGTACATCTCGATGACCAGCTTGCGGAGGTACATCGGGGAGTAGCAGCGGGTGGTCAGCCAGATGTGCTCGATCACGCCGGTGCCGGTGATGTCGGCCAGCACGGCGGTCTCGCCCGGGGGCACCACCTTGAAGTCGCGGTTGCCGCCGGTGCGGTCCCAGCTCGACTCGCGCTTGGAGCGGCCGGCCTTGACCCGGGAGAGGCCACCGAGGGGGCTGGTGGGTCGCCAGAACGACATGGTGTTCCTTTCGAGGGGTTGTGCGTCGGTGCAGGGGGAGCGGCGGTCAGCCCTTGACCGCGCCGAGGCTGAGCCCGGCGACGATCCGGCGTTGCAGCAGCAGCGTCAGGACGACCGCGGGTACGGAGTAGAGGGTTGCGAGGGCCGTCATCGGACCCCAGTCGAGGCCGAACTGGCTCTGGAAGTTGGCGATCGCGATCGGGGTGGTCTGCGCCCGGACCGAGGTGATCAGGAGGGCGAAGAGGAACTCGTTCCAGGAGGCGAGGAAGGCGAAGATGGCGGTGACCGCGACCCCGCCGGAGACCACCGGCAGGATTACCCGCAGCAGCGCGGCGAACCGGCCGCAGCCGTCGACCAGGGCGGCCTCCTCGATCTCCCGGGGCACGCCCTCGAAGAAGCTGGTCAGCAGCCAGATCGACAGCGGCAGCGCCACCGTGGTCTGGGCCAGGGCCAGCCCGGTCGGGGTGTCGGTGAGGCCGACCGCGCCGAGGATCGTGACCAGCGGGATGCCGACCGCCACCGCCGGGGCCATCCGGACCAGCAGCGAGCCGGCCATCAGCGCCCGACCGGTCCGGCTGCGGTACCGGGTGATGCCCCAGGCCGCCGGGATTGCCAGCGCCATCGACAGCAGGGTGGCGATGACGGCCGTGCTGACGCTGTTGATGAACGAGGCGGTGACGCCCGGCCGGTTCACCGCGGCGAGGTAGTTCTCCAGGCTGAACCGCTGTGGCAGCACGGTCGGCGGCACCGCGATGGCGTCCACCGGCGGCTTGAAGGAGGTAAGCACCAGGTAGACGAAGGGGAACCCGTAGACCACCACGACCGCGACGGCGGCGGCCCAGAGCAGCCCGGTCTTCACCCGCGCGGCGAGCAGGTGGGACGACATCACGACTCCTTGCCCGGCCGCCAGATGGTCAGCACCGCGACCATCGCGACCATCATCATGACGATCATGAACAGCGTGCTGGTGGCGGCGGCCGTGCCGGGGTCGTTGTAGCTGACCATCGTCTTGTAGATGGTCAGGCTCAACGTCTCCGAGGCGGACTGCGGGCCACCGCCGGTCTGGATGAGGATCACGTCGAACGCCCGGGCGGCGTCCACGCCCCGGATGATCAGCGCTACCGCGATCACCGGTCGCAGCAGCGGCAGGGTCACGCTGACCAGCAGCCGCAGTCCGCGGGCGCCGTCGAGACGGGCCGCCTCGTACAGGTCCGGCGGGATGGCCTGGAGGCCGGCGTAGAGCACCAGGGTCATGAACGACGTGGTGAGCCAGACATCGGGCAGCGCCACCGAGAAGAGCACCAGATCGGGGTCGCTGAGCCAGGAGACGTCACCCGGGTTGTCCAGGATCCCGACCCGGGTGAGCAGCTCGTTGACGATGCCGACGTTGTCGATCATCAGGAACCGCCAGAGCAGGCCGGCGACCACCGGGGCGATCATCAGTGGGTAGAGGAAGAGCGTCTGCAGGATCCGGGAGCGCGGCCCGAGCCGGTGGAACAGCAGCGCCACCGCCAGGCCCAGCAGCAGCTCGGCCGTGACCACGATGACGGTGTACGCCAGGGTCCGGCCGGCGGCCGCCCGGATGCCCGGGTCGGTCAGGGCGGTGACGTAGTTGTCCAGCCCGACGAAACTGCGCCCGTTGCCCAGCTCGGAGCCGGTGTAGAGGCTGTCCAGGGCGAGCTTCACCAGCGGCCAGCCGACCAGCGCGAGCAGCACCACCGCGGCCGGCGCGGCGAGCAGGGTGGCGTACCCGGCGTCCGACAGCCCGCGGCGGGTGCGCCACCCACCGGCCTGGGCCGGCGTACGAGGGGCGGTCCCCGGCGGTGCTGCCTGCGCTGTCGAACTCATTTGATGATGCCCTCGATCTGGGTACGTGCCGCCTTGAGCAGCGCGGCGTAGTCCGCGCCCGGCGTCAGCGCCTTCTGGATGGTGGGGACCAGGACGCTGTCGACGATCCGCTGCCAGTGCGGGGTGGCAGGGCGGGCCCGGGTGGCGCTGGCGTTGAGCGTGGCCAGCAGCGGGCCGAACGACTCGTAGCCGGGCTTGTCGGCGTACTGCTGGTAGGCGGACTTGCGGGCGGCGAGGCCGAGGGTGGTGTCGATGCTCAGCGCGTTGTGGTCGTAGGCGGCCTTGATGAACTGCTGGGCCAGGTCGGCCTTGGCGCCGCCCTTCGGGGCCGAGAGGTACCACGGGCCGGGGATGCCGGCGACGCCGGCGGTGCCGCCGACCATCGGCGCCGCGCCGACCTTGCCGGCGACCTTCGCGTCCTGCGGGATCTGCCGGTACGCGTGCGCCCAGAACCGGGTCATCGCGGTCTGGCCCTGGTTGAACAGGTTCTGCGCGGCGTTCCAGTCGGTCTGCGCGGCGCCCGTGGGGGCGACCTTGTGCTTGTTGTTCAGGTCGGCGTAGAAGGCCAGCGCGGCGACGTGCTGGGCGTTGTCGACGATGACGTTGCCGCTGTCGTCGAGGACGACGCCGGGGGAGCCAGCCTGGAGCACGTGGGCCAGCCACTCGGTCTCCACCGCGCCCTTGACGTCGGTGCCGTAGAGCTTCTGGTCCGGGCGGGTGAAGAAGGTGGCGATGTCGGTGAATTGCTGCCAGGTGGTGGGCGGGGCGAGCGGGTAGCCATACTTCTTCTGGAAGGCCGCCTTCTCCTTCGGGTCCTCGAACAGGTCCTTGCGGTAGAAGAGGATCTCGCTGTTGGTCCACACCGGCATGCCGATGAAGTGCCCGTCGGCCTGCGCCTCCTGGATCAGCGCCGGGAAGAGGTCGGTCTTGACCGCGTCGGTGAACAGGCCGTCCAGCGCGGCGAGCTTGTTCGCGAAGAGCGGGATCCAGACCGCGTCGACCGCGCAGACGTCGAAGGAGGGCTTGCCGCCGGCCAGTTCGCTGGTCAGCCGGTTGAACAGCCCTTCGTAGGGGAGTTCGACCAGGGTGACGGCGCTGCCGGTGTCCTGCTTGAACTTGTCGACCACCGGCTGCAACTCGATTTTGCCGCCGCCCTCACAGGCGACGGTGAGGGACTTGTCGCCGGCGGAGCCGCTGCCGCTGGCGCCACCGGCGCCGCAGGCCGAGGTGCCCAGCAGGGCGGCCGCGCCGGCTCCGGCGGTCAGGCCGAGGAAGCCACGGCGGTTCCACCCGCCGGTTGTGGTCCGCATACCGCGAATAGCCATGGTCTGCTCCGTTCAGGGGTTCGCCGGGCGCGTTGGGGGCGCGCGCCGGAGCGCGTGGTGGGAGACGGGTGGGGTGCCAAAACCTTTTGGCAAAAGCTTTTGGCAGAGCGTAAGAGCGCCCTTCGTAGCGGTCAAGTGTCGAATCTGTTACATCCCCGTACCCGCCGGCCCCCGGGCGGCGGCGGCCGCCGCGCTCACCTTCCGGGCCAGCGCCGACGCCAGCGCCCACTACACCGTGAACGTCGACGCGGCCCGGGCTGGTCAAGCTGTGGCGGCCGGGCCGGGACGTCGCCGTGTACCCGACGCCGATCGTGCGCGGCCGGACCTACCACCTGAAGGTGGTGGCCGCAGGTTCACGCATCAGGTCTTCCTGGACGGGGACACCACCCCGGTGATCGACGTCTGCGACGGCACGTACGCCGGTGGCCGGTTCGGGGTGAACGTCTTCGACGCGGTGGGGGAAGCTCAGGACTTGACGCTGAGCTGAGCCACCTGCACCGGGCCCGGCTCAGCGTGGTTCCCCGGCGCGGCCACGGTCGTCGTCGGGGAACCGGCCGGCCGGGTCGCCGGCCCGACCGTACGGACCGGCGTCGGAGCGGCCGGCCCGCTGCGGCGCAGGCGGCGGGCCAGCCGGCTGACCAGCTGCCCGGCGGTCACCGGGACCACGGAGAGGACGAGCTGCCCGCTGCGCGGGTCCACGGTGGCGGCGACGCCGTACAGGCGCAGGCCGTGCCGGAGCAGGCGGGGACGGCCGGTGGCCAGCCGCGGCGCGCGGACCGGGGCGCTGCCCCGGCCGTGTGTGCCGGTCAGCTCGGCGCGGACCGGGTGCCGCTGGCCGGTCGCCGCGCTGGCGGCCAGCAGCCGGTCCACCGGGAAGTCGGTGCGGACGGTCCGGCCGGTGGGGTCGGTGGCGTCCAGCAGGGTGGTGCCGGGGAGCTGCCCGGCGACCAGCCGGACCGGCCCGGCCTCGGCCGCGAACCGGGGGTACGGGCTGCGGGTGGTCACCGCGAGGGTGAGCCCGCCCTGCCAGGTCACCTCGACCGTGTCGAGCTTGGCCAGCCAGTCGGCCCGGACGTCGGTGACGTCGGCCCAGCCGCCGGTCCGGGCGCCCGGGTAGCCGGCGTGCCACCGGCCGTTCTCGACCACGGTCGGGGGGACGCCGCGTTCGGCGTCCTGGTCGATGACGGCGAGCAGGTCGTCCACGCCACCCGCGGTCACCGCGCCGAGCCGCAGCCGGGCCTCGATGTCGAGCCGGTCCCGCAGGTCGTCGGTGACGTACCGGTCGACCAGCCGGCGGACCACCGCGTGCACCTGTTCCTGGTCGGCCCGGTCCAGCCGGCGGAAGTCGTCGCCCACCAGGTTGGCCAGTTCCAGCCCGACGTGGCGGCGCAGCACCGCGTCGCGCCGGGGGCCGGCCGGGATGAGCGCGGCGACGAACGCGAAGAGCCGTTCGACGCTGACCAGCCGGGCCGCCAATCGGCTGTGGTAGGTGATGTTGCGGGCGTTGAGCCGGCGTACCGCGTGGTAGTAGTCGTAGTCGGCGAGCACCGAGGTGCGCCGGGCCCGGTAGCAGGCTTCGAGGGTGAACGGCTGGTCGCTGAGGACCGGCATGTCCTCGGGGAAGCGCAGCCCGTGCCGGTCGACCAGCTCCCGCCGGAACAGCTTCGTGTTGGCCAGGGCCCAGGGCAGCGCCGAGTCGAACAGGTCCACGTCGACCGCGTTCCCGGCGGCGAAGACGTCGGAGAAGACGTGCCGGCCGTTGACCCCGACCACCCTGCCCAGCACCACGTCCGAGCCGTGCCGATCGGCCGCGGCGACCAGCCGTTCCAGCGCCTCCGGCCCGAGGTGGTCGTCGGAGCCGAGGAAGAAGACGTACCGGCCGGTGGCCAGTTCCAGTCCCCGGTTGCAGGGGGCGGCCGGGCCGCCGGAGTTGGGCTGGCGCAGCACCTTGACCGTGCCGGGGTGCCGGGCGGCGAGCCGGTCCAGCAGCCGACCGCCCCCGTCGGTGGAGCCGTCGTCCACCGCCACGATCTCCATCCGCTCGTGACCGATGGTCTGCTCCAGCAGCGAGGAGAGGCATTTCCGCAGGTACGGCATGGTGTTGTAGACGGGGACGACGACGCTGACGTCGGGCGCGGTCATCGGATCGCTCCTTGGGCGGTCGGCCGGTCGGGCAGGGGCGCGCCGGGCGTCGCGGGGTCGGGCGTCGGGGGCGGTCCGGCGTCCGCCAGCAGCCGGTGGTAGACGCCGTCCAGCACCTCGGCCTGCGCCCGCCAGGTCCAGCTCTCCAGCAGACCCGGCCGGTCGTACGCGGCGCGGTAGCGGGCGGGGTCGGCGAGCACGGCGCCCACGGCGCGGACGAAGTCGTCGACGTCGGCGGCCCGGAACACCTCGCCCTGACCGGTCTCCCGCACGGTGGCGGCCATGGTCCGCACGTCGCTGACCACCAGCGGCAGCCGGGCGTGCGAGTACTCGAAGAACTTGGTGATCAGCGCGATCTCGTGGTTCGGCCAGCGGTGGATCGGGATCACCCCGACGTCCGCGTCGGACAGGAACGGCACGACCTGCCAGTGCGGCACGTACGGCAGGACGTGCAGCCGGTCGGCCACCCCGGCCCGGGCGGCCCGGGCGGCGAGCTGCTCGACGTACCGCAGCGCGGGGTTGACCACCAGCGCGACGTGCACCCCGGGCAGTCGGGGCAGAGCGTCGACGAGCGTGTCCAGGCCGCGCTGCGGTGCGGCCGCGCCGCTGTAGACCAGCAGCGGCACGTCGGCGTCGAGGCCGCACTCGGCGCGGATCTCCGGCGGCGGCGCGTCGTCGACCGGGCCGTGCTCCGCCGCGGGGGCGTTGAGCAGTACGGCCGGCGGCGCGGGCAGCCGGTGCTCCCGGCGCAGCAGCTCGGCGAGGTCGTTGGAGACGGTGAGCACCGCGTCGGCGTGCGGGGTGTACTCCCGCTCGTGCGCCCGGTGCGCCGGCAGCCAGCGGGCGTGGTCGCGCCACGGCTTGATGCCGGGCAGGAACTCGTGTGCGTCCCAGACCAGCGCGACCCGCCGGCCCTGCCCGGCGGCGCGGATCTTGGCGCGGGCGCCGACCCCGAGCATCCGGAAGTCGTGGGCGTGGATCAGGTCGGGGCGGAGGCGGTCGATCTCCGGGCCGTAGGCCAGCTCGTAGTCCCACAGCCCGGGCTCCAGCCGCCGCCAGGCGCGGTCGCCCTGCACGACCTGCCAGAACAGGGTGTACGCCCGGTCCCACGGGTTGCGGAACTTCCGCCCGCTGCGGACCCGGTTCAGCATCTTCGTCCGCAACCACACCCACCGGCCGACCAGCCGGGCCACCGTCGCGCGCAGCCGCAGTCCCCGGCGGGCCCGGCGCAGCCGGCCGGGATCCAGCTCGCCGGCGCGGGCCCGCTGCTCCAGCAGCGCGGCGCGGACGGTCAGGTCGGCCTGCCATGCCCGCACCCAGTGGGCCCGGTGCTCGGCGATCCCACCGGGCCGGTACGCCAGCGGCCAGCGCAGCCAGGAGCGGCGGAACTCGTGCCGGCGCCGGTCCAGCGGGTTCGGCATCGGCAGCAGCCGGACCTCGGCGACGCCGAGCTGCCAGCGGCGCTCCACCTCGTCCGGCGACCGGCCGAGCAACGTGACGTCCCAGCCCGCCTCGGCGGCCGAGCGGGCGATCTTCTGCACCCGGGAGTCGCCCTCGACCCTGTTGTCGACGAGCATGACGATCCGGCCGCGGCGCGGTCCGGCCGTCGTCTCGTCCTGTCCCACTGCTGGTCCTCCGCTGGTCGGCCGGCGTCTCAGGCGCGACCCACGCTGGTGGAGCCAGTCGTCTCAGCGACGACGTGGACATGACGTCCAGGCGACCGTCAGGCGGCAGTTGGGTTGTGACCCAGGGCACAGCGACCGCCGGTGGGGAGGCCGAACGGGCCCCCCCACCAGCGGCGCCCGGTCAGCCGTCGGCGGCGGCGAGCCGTCGCCAGACCAGCGCGGTGAGCAGCGCCATCGCCGTTCCCGCCAGCCAGAACGGCGCGACGATGCTTCCCGTCGCCTGGGCGACCAGGCCGCCGGTCGCCGTGCCGACGGCCGCCCCGCCCAGGTCGGCCAGGGAGTACGCGCCGTTCACCCGGCCGCGCAGCCGGTCCGGCACGAGTCGCTGTCGCAGCGACACGACCACTACGCCCCAGACCATGGTGTGCACGCCCCAGATGGCCAGGGCCGCCCCGGCCACCCAGGGTTGCCGGGTGGTGGCGAGCACCACCTGGAGCCCGACCTCGACGAGCAGCCCGACCCGCAGCAGCGTCGGAGTGCCGAACCGGGCCCGCAGCCGGGGCGCCAGGGCCGTGCCGGCCAGCCCGCCGAGCGCGGCGGCGGTCAGCAGCACCCCGTACCCGACCTCGGTGAGGCCGAGCCGCTGCCGGGCGTAGAGCACGAACGCCGCGAACGCCGCGCAGAACGCCACGTTCATCACCGCGATGCAGCCCGCGAGGGTCCGGAGCACCGGCACGCCCCAGAGCGCGCGTACCCCGGCTGCGATGTCGGCCCGCAACGACCGGCGGGGGTCGCCGACCGTCGGTGCCCCCACCGTCGGGGGCACCGGACGCCAGCGCAGCAGCGCCAGCAGCAGCGCGGCCAGCCCGAAGGTGGCCGCGTCGAAGGCGAACGGCGCCGCCGCGGCCAGGACGAAGAGGTACGCCCCGAGCGGCTTGGCCGCGAACTGGTTGCCGAGCACGAAGGTGGCGAAGAGCCGGCTGTTGGCCTGCTCCAGCCGTTCCGGCGGGACCACCGACGGCAGCAGCGCGCCGGCTGCCGCGTCGGACAGGGTCTCCCCGACCGAGGTGAGAAAGAACGCCAGGCAGATCAGTGGCACGGTGGCCCGCCCGGCGAGCACCGCGACGGCGAGCGCGGCCAGCACCAGGCCCCGGCCGACGTTGACGCCGACGATCAGCCGGCGCCGGTCGAGCCGGTCGACCAGGGCCCCGCTGACCAGGGCGAAGAGCAGCCACGGCAGCTGCTGGGCGAACACCGCCGCGGCGAGCGCGGCCGGGTCCCGGGTGAGCGAGGCGACCAGCAGCGGTCCGGCGACCATGGTGACCCCGTCGCCGAGGTTGGAGACCGCGTTTGCGGTCCAGAGGCGGCGGAAGTCGGGGCCGAGCCGGCCGGTGGGGACGGTGGCGGTCATGCCGACCACCGCGCAGGGGTCTGACGTCCGGGCGCGACGAGGCGCCCGGACGGGTTGTCCGGAAGCACGAGGAACTCCCTCGGAAGCGATGTGGGTTGGCGTGGTCACGCCATGACGGAAGACCCGCGCGGGGGCGGGTCACCTGATCGCTTCGCGGCGAGGGGCGGGTGTCGAGGAGGCGATCCCGCTCACGGCGGCGGAGCCGGCGGTGGGCGGAATCGGCGGGCCAGGCGGCGACGGGCGCCGCGTGGCTCGGGTCAGGACACCGTGGTCCCCAGCGGCGAAGCGGGAGCCAGCACCGTGCCGAGAAGAGCCATACCCATGATCGACCTCCTGTCGTCCACGGGTCACGCTAGCGGCCGTCGGCCCGGTCCGCGGCCCCGGTTGGATATCGGTCGGGGCGGTGGGCGAGAGTGTGGCTACGTGAGATACCTGCGCACCGACGGGCGGGTCGGGATCCGCCGCCCCCGCCCTGCCGACGAGAGCGAGTTCCTCGCCGCCGCCCGGCGCAGCCGGGACCTGCACCACCCGTGGCTCGCCGCCCCGGACGATCCGGAGAAGTACGCCGCGTACCTGCGCAAGGTCCGGGGGCGGGACAGCTCGGGCTACCTGTTCTGCGACCTGGCCACCGGAGAGATCGCCGGGTACGCGACCATCAGCGGCATCGTGCTGGGCGCGCTGCGCGGGGGCTACCTCGGCTACGCCGCCCTCCTGCCGTACGCCGGGACCGGGCACGCCTCCGCCGGCATCGGTCTGGTGCTCGACCACGCCTTCACCGGGCTGGGGCTGCACCGGCTGGAGGCGAACATCCAGCCCGGCAACGAGCCGTCCAAGCGCCTGGCCCGCCGGCTGGGGTTCCGGCTGGAGGGCTTCTCCCCGGACTACCTCTTCATCGACGGCGCGTGGCGGGACCACGAGCGCTGGGCGATCACCGCGCCGGAACCCGCCTGACAGCGTGGTGGCGGCCGCCGTACGGCGACCGCCACCGGATGTCGGCTCAGCGTCCGGGGCCGCGGGCCTGCGGACGCTGCCCGGTCAGGCGCTCCAGCCGCGCCTGTTTGTGCTCGACGCGCCGCCGTTGCCGGGGCGTCAGCTCCGGGCGGCCGCTCTGCCGCAGGTACGTCGGCACCCGCCGGTCGTTCGGGATCGGCAGCTTCATGATCCGGTCCTCCGTTCCTCATGGACGGCGAGGGAGAGGTCCCGCAGCACCGGTACCTCCTGCCGCTGCGGCTCCCGGGTCAGCGTCGCGGTGAACCGCTCGGGCCGCACCTCCAGGTACGGCGGGGCGTCGCCCTCGGCGTACCCGGCGACCGCGAAGGCGACCGGGGCCCGGCACTGCCGCTCCGGCCGCACCCGGATGGTCTGCCCGGGGCGGACCAGGTACGACGACCGGTTGACCTTGCCGCCGTCGACCGTGAACGTGTTGTGGGCGACCAGGTCCCGGGCCTCGTCCATGGAGCGCGCGAAGCCCGCCCGGTGCACCAGCGCGTCCATCCGCTGCTCGAGCTGCCCCACCAGGTTCTCCGCCGCGTCACCCGGCTGCCCGCCCGCCGCCGTCAGGGCCCGGGCCAGCTGCCGCTCCCGCAGCTCGTAGGCCGCACGTACGTGGTGCCGTTGCGCGTCGTCCAACCGGTACCCGCGCGGGGCGCGCCGTGGCCCACCGCGTACCCCGACCGGGTGTCGTTGCCGCCGCAGCCGGTAGCCGTGCGCGGGATGCAGCGGGACGATGTCCTCGGGCGAGGGACGTACCGTGGTCCGGACCGCCATGTCGTTTCCTCCCTCTCTCGCGGTCCCACCACCCTCCGCCGCCGTCGGGTGAGGCGACCCCACCCGGTCCGGGTGAGCCGGCGGTCAGCTGCCCGGCTTCGGGAAGGCCACCGGGCTGCGGTGCCCGTCCCGGTCCACCGCCCGGACGCCGAAGAAGACGTTGTCCTTGGAGAGGTCCACCGTCACTTCGGTGACGTCACCGACCGGGATTACCTGCTGCCACTCGGCCGGTTGCGGTCGGGCCGGCCGGCCCGGACCGGGCGGCGGGCCGGCCTCGTGCGCCGCGGCGGGCGCGGCGGCGAGCGACGGCTACGTCCGGCTGAGCCACGGCTGATCCCGTCCCCGGCCGGGCGAGAATCGCCCACGTTTGTCGCGCGTGTCGACGGGAACGGCAGCGGGCATGACGAAACCTCGTGTGGTGATCGTGGGGGCCGGGTTCGCCGGATACCACGCGGCGAAGACGTTGAGCCGGCTCGCCGGCAAGCGGGCGGAGATCGTCCTGCTGAACTCGACCGACTACTTCCTCTATCTGCCGCTGCTGCCCGAGGTCGCCGCCGGGGTGGTGGAGCCGACCCGGATCTCGGTGCCGCTGTCGGGCACCCTGGACGGCGTCCGCGTGGTGATCGGCGAGGCGGACCGGGTCGACCTGCAGAACCGCTGGGTCGGGTACCGGCAGCAGGAGGGCGACCGCGGCCAGCTGGCGTACGACCGGCTGGTCCTCGCCGTCGGCAGCGTCAACAAGCTGCTGCCGATCCCCGGGGTGACCGAGTACGCGCACGGCTTCCGCGGCCTGCCGGAGGCGCTCTACCTGCACGACCACGTGGTCCGGCAGATCGAGCTGGCCGAGCTGTCCGAGGACCCGGCCGAGCAACGGGCGCGCACCACCTTCGTGGTGGTGGGCGCCGGTTACACCGGCACGGAGGTCGCCGCGCACGGGCAGCTCTTCACCGACCGGCTGATCGCCCAGCGGCCGCACCTGACGGTGCGCCCGCGCTGGATGCTGCTCGACATCGCGCCCCGGGTGCTGCCCGAGCTGGGCGAGCGGATGTCGCGGACCGCGGACCGGGTGCTGCGGCGACGCGGCGTGGACGTGCGGATGGGCACCTCGGTGTCGGAGGCCACCCCGGACGGGGTGATGCTGACCGACGGCGAGTACGTGCCCACCTGCAGCCTGGTCTGGTGCGTCGGCGTGCGCCCCGACCCGTTCGTCGCGGAGCTGGGGCTGCGTACCGAGAAGGGCCGCCTGGTGGTGGACGAGTTCCTCAACGTCCCCGGCTACCCCGAGGTGTACGCCTGCGGCGATGCGGCCGCCGTGCCCGACGTGACCCGGCCCGGCCAGATATGCGCGATGACCGCCCAGCACGCGCAGCGGCAGGGCAAGCTGGCCGCCCACAACATCGCCGCCTCCTACGGGCACGGCAAGCGGAAGCCGTACAAGCACTACGACCTGGGCTGGGTGGTCGACCTCGGTGGCAAGGACGCGGCGGCCAACCCGTTGAAGGTGTCGCTGTCCGGCCTGCCGGCCAAGGCGGTGACCCGCGGCTACCACCTGCTGGCCATGCCCGCCGGGAACCGGGCCCGGGTGGGCGCCGACTGGGTGCTCGACGCGACCATGTCCCGGCCCGCCGTGCAGCTCGGCCTCGTCCCGGCCAACGCGGTGCCACTGGAGAGCGAGTCGCCCGAGATTGTGCGCCGGGCCTGAGCGACGGTCAGCCGCCGGCCGGCGGCGCGGCCCCGCCCGTCTCGGGGGCCCGCCCGCCGGCCGGCGGTTGGTCCGGCCCGCCGCGCGACGGCGCTGGCCTGCTGGTGGATCCGTCCTGCCTGCCCGCCCCGCCCGCCGGCTCGGCGGCGCCGGTGGCGGGTGACGGCACGGTGCGCAGCCCCTTCGGGGCGAACTCCCGGAGCAGGATCTGGGCGATCCCGGCCGCCGGGATGGCCAGCAGGGCACCGAGCAGGCCGGCCAGCTCCGCCGCGACCAGCACGCTCACCAGCACGGTCAGCGGGTTCAGCCGGACCGCCCGGGACATGATCACCGGCTGGAGCAGATGATTCTCCGCCTGCTGGTAGACGACGAAGAAGACCAGCACGATGACGCCCGCGGTGGGGGAGTGCGCGAACCCGGCGCCCGCCGCGATGATCGCGCCCAGCGTCGCGCCGACCAGCGGGATCAGGTCCGCGATGGCCACCAGCAGGGCGATCACCGCGGCGAAAGGCACGCCGGTGAGGAACAGCACCAGGAAGGTCAGGCCGCCACAGATCAGGCTGATCAGCAGGTTGCCACTGAGGTAGCCGGTGATGGTGCGGGCGGAGTCCCGGCCGATCCGGCGCAGCCGTTCCGCCCCGCCGTCGCCGACCAGGGCCAGCGCGCCGGCGATGATCTTCGGGGCCTCCAGCACCATCAGGTACGCCAGAACGATCACCGTGACCACCCCGGCGACGGTCTGGACCACGCCCCGTACCACCCCCACGGCGGGCTGGCCGAGCCGCGAGCCGTACCGCTGGAGCTGCTCGGCGTGGGTGTTGGCGTAGTCCCGCAGCCGGAACCGGGTCAGCAACTCGCCCACCGGTCCCCGGCCGGCCCGGGCCTCCCGCACCAGCTCCGGCGCCCGGTCGGCGAACCGGCCCACCTCGCCGGCCAGTGGCAGGACGATCACCGCGACGAGGGCGCCGAGCAGGACGAACGCGGCGAGGAAGACCAGCAGGGTGGCGAGCGCGCGCCGTCGAACCAAGCCGCGTTGCAGCCGGTCGACCAGCGGTTTCAGGGCCACCGCGAAGAACGCCGCGACCAGGGTCCAGATCAGCACCCGTCGGGCGGCCCAGACCAGGGCCAGCCCGACCAGGGTGACCAGCACCAGGCCGATGACGATCAGCGCCCGGCGCGCGGTGGACCGGTCCTGGGCGTCGCTCATCCGGCGCGGCTACCCGGCGCGGCTCCGGGAAAACCCGACGCCCGATCCGGGCCGGCGCCGGAGGGAAGGGCTTGCCGGGATCCGCTCGGTCGGGCGCGCCGGGTGGGGCGCGGGTCAGTCCGCGGCGAGGGTGGCGTCGGTGGCGGGGCGGGCGCCGGAGACGAAGGCGTCCAGCGCGGGGCCGTGCAGCACCCCGCCCGGGGCGGGGTCGCCGGCCACGCGGGCGGTCAGCCGGCGTACCGGCAGGCGGTCGGGCCGGTGCGCGGCGGCCAGCACCAGGTTGCCGTACCGGCGTCCGCGCAGCATCCGGCGGTCGGCGACCAGGCACACGTCGGCGAAGACCGCGCGCAGGGTGGCCACCTGCGCCCGGCAGAAGACCAGCGGCGGGAGGTCGGTGACGTTGACCAGGTAGACGCCGTCCGGGTGTAACGCCCGGGCCACCTCGGCGGCGAACTCGACGCTCGCCACGTGCCCCGGCATCCGGGCCGCCCGGTAGACGTCGGCGAGGACCAGGTCGTACCGACCGGGCGGGGCGGCGGTCAGCGCGTCCCGGGCGTCGGCGACCACCACGGCCACCTCGGGTGGCGGCGGCGGCAGTTCCCGGCGGACCAGGTCGACGACCGCCGGGTCCCGCTCGACGACCAGCTGCGCCGATCCGGGGCGGGTGGCGGCCAGCCAGCGCGGCAAGGTGAGCGCACCGCCGCCCAGGTGCAGCGCGGTCAACGGCCGGCCCGGCGGGGCGGCCAGGTCGATCACGGCGGCCATCCGGCGGACGTACTCGAAGTGCAGGTGGCGCGGGTCGACGACGTCCACGTACGACTGGGCGACCCCGGCGGCGAGCAGCGTACGGCCGGTCCGTCGGGCCGGGTCGACGACCAGCGCCAGGTCGTCGGCGTCGCTCTCCATGGCCGGCAACGCTAGCCCAGGCGGTGGGCGGCCGGCCGGGTCGGGCCGGCGGGTGCCGCGCCCGCCGGCCCGGGCGGCTCAGCCGGCGTTCATCCCGGCGCCGACCTCCTCGATGGCGTCGTCGACCCGGTGGGCCAGGTCGACGTCGAGGCCGGTCACCCCGTCGACCCGTTGGGTCCGCACGGTCAGTACGGCGCTGTCCGGGTCCGGCCGGCCGATCTGCGGGGCGCGGCCGACCTCGGTCCGGAGTTGGTCGAGCCGGTCGAGCACCCGGTCCAGGTTGTCCGGTGGCAGCTCGATCGTGCGGACCAGCGACTGCCGGTCGCTCGACCAGTACCGCAGGCCGCTGAGCGCGTCCCTCAGCTCCTGCTCGTTCAGTGGGGCCGTGGCCGACGTCGGACCCACCAGGCCGCCGCCGGGCTCCGGCGGCGGCGCGAGCAGCTCCCGCAACCCGTCCGGTACGCGCAGCGACTCGACGAGGTCGCTGTCGGCGTCGGCCAGCGCCGCGAGGGTCGCCTCGGCCTGGTACCGCGCCTGCTCCGGGGTGCGGCCGCTGATCCGGGCCACCTCGGCGAGGAAGCCCGCCAGGTCCTGGTGCCGCTCGATGCCGTCTACCGGCACCACGTCGTGCAGCTTCATCGGCACCGCCTCGAGCAGCCGTTCCCGCGCCGCCTCGTCCAACGCCCATGCCAGCGCCAACACGGTCGCCTCGGCGCCCACCTTGGCCGTGGTGAAGTCGACCCCGGCCCGCCGGCAGACGTCGTCGACCAGGGCGCGGTATCCGAGGGTGGTCACCCCGGGTGCGCCCTTGCCGGGTTCAGTGAGCGGCCGAGCGGGCTGCGGCACGCCGGCCGGCGGCGGGGCGGGACCGCCCCGGGTGGTGTCCGGCTTGTGTCGCCCGGCGGGCGGCGGGCCGGCCCGCCTCCCCCGGTCCAGGGAGGTGATCTGCTTGGACGCGCTCAGGCTGGCGCCGGTCTGGCTGGCCTGCCGACCTCGCTCGCGGGCCTCCCGGGCCAGGGCCCGTCGGCGCTGGTTGTCGCCCTCCATCTGCTTGCGCATCGTCGCACCTCGTTCCTCGTCGGTACCGCTGTTTCCGCGGGTCGCCTTCCCGCCGTCGCGGGGAAGGAAACGACCCCGGCGGGCGCCCGGCGGTGGCCGGACGTCAGCTTCATTCGCTGGGGGTGAGGGGTGCTCACCCGACGGCGGCCCATGATCGGGGTGGACCGGAAGACTTCCGAGGCACGCGGAAGGGAAGGTCGTCATGAAGAGGATCGTCGAGATCGTCCCCGCCCGACCCGGCTGGTACGCCCGGTGGCAGTTGGCCTCCGAGGACACCCGCTGTTACCCGGTGACCCTGTGGGCGCTGCTGGAGGAGACCGACGGGACCGGCCGTGAGGTGGTCGGCGTCGACTCCGTCGGACAGTGGCCCGGAGCGGACGACAACGAGGCGGGTGGGGAGTTCGTCCGCTATCTCTTCCAGACGCCCGATTCCGGGCCACCGGAGGACGCGGAGCCGCCCGCGGTGGAGGAACTGCGGTCGACGGGCCCGCGGTTGCAGCCGGTCCCGGCTGCCTGAGCCACCCTCCCCGGCCCCCGGCCCCTGGTCCCAGGGCCGGGGGCCACCCCGTCCTCCGACCCGCGCATCAGCGGCGGGAGGTGCGCGCTGACCGTTGCCGTCCGAGCGTCGCGACCCGTCTCGCGTATACTTGCTGCACTGCAAGCACCCCGCCTGCGGTGGGAGCGGGAGGGATCCAGGTTGACGCTCACCGTCACGCACGCCCGGCGGGCCGGCGGTCCGGCGTGCCTGCGACTCGCCGGTGAGCTCGACATGAGCACGTCCCCCCAGCTCAACGCCGCGATCGACCGGCTCGCCGCCGACGGTGAGCGATACCTGCTGATTGATCTCACCGAGCTGACCTTCTGCGACTCGACCGGCATCGCGGCGTTCATCCGCGGGGACAACCGGGCCTCGGCCGACGGCGGTTGGTTGCGGGTCACCGGGGCGGGTGGGCGGGTGGCGCGGGTGTTGCAGGTGACCGGGCTCGCCGAGGTTCTCCGTTACGACGCGGACACGCCCGATCTGGCCTCGCCGTTCCGCCCGTGATGGGCTAGATTTCCCCGCCAGCAGGTGACCGAGAGGTCCCACCCCGCCACCGACACGAAGCAGGTAACCCATGGGTCCAGCCAGCCCCAGCCCCGTTCGGATCCTGGTGGTGGACGACGACCCGGGCGACGTCCTGATGATCGAGGAGGCCCTCGAGGACTCGGACGTCGAGAAGGTCATCGACGTGGTCAACGACGGCCAGGAGGCGATGGAGTTTCTCCGGCGCGAGGGCCGGCACACCGACGCCCGCCGCCCCGACATGATCCTGCTCGACCTGAACATGCCCCGGATGGACGGCCGGCAGGTGCTCGGTGAGGTGAAGCGGGACGAGGACCTGCGCACCATCCCGATCGTCGTGCTCACCACGTCGAACGCGGACACCGACATCGTCGGCAGCTACACCCTTCAGGCCAACGCGTACGTGACGAAGCCGATCGACCTGGACGACTTCAACGACGTGGTGCGCCGCATCGACGAGTTCTTCGGCCGCGTGGTCGTGCTGCCGAAGCGTTCCTGAGCCTGGTTCGTCCTCATCGCCGCCGCCCGTACGTCGGGTGGCGGCGATTGTCCACGCGCGGTCGCCGGTCGTCGACCGCCCTCGGATGCTGAACATTTTTCTCGAAGCGCCCCGGCCGTCGCCGGCAGCGCCCAGGATCGGCAGGTGGGGAAGAAACACCAGCTGCCTGGGGGGCGACAGTATGAGGTTCTCCGTCGTTGAGACCGGTTACGACCAACGGCAGGTCGATTCCTGCCTGGACGAGCTGGGGATCCGGTTGACCCGGCTCGCGGCGCGGGCGGAGAGCGCCGCCGGCGCGGGTCGGGAGTGGGACCAGATCCGGCAGGAGGCGAGCCACCTCTGCGATCTGCTCGACCGGCGGGGCGCGCCGGCCGCGGGCGACGGTACGGCCGGGCGGGCCGGCGCGATGACGGTGGAGCGGGAGGCCGCCGCCCTGCTGGCGCTGGCCCGTGGCGAACTCGACGCCGCCCGCGCCGAGGCCCGCCTGGTGCGGGAGCGGGCGTACGCGGAGGCGGTGGAGGCCCGCCGCGACTTCGAGGCGGCTCTGCTGGCCCGCCGGCGGCGGGAGGCCCGGGTCGACGACCTCCTCGCCGGCCTGGCCGTGGATCCGGTGCCGGCCGACACCCCGACCGCCGCCGCGGCCGTGCCCGGCAACGGGGTGCCGGCGACCCGGGTGGCCACCGGCGTCACGGACGCCCCGGCCGAGCCGCCGTCCGAGCGGAGTGCGGCCTGACCGCGGCTCAGATCAGCGCGTCGACCACGGTGGTGGCCCGCTCCTCGTGCTTGGCGTACGCGTCGGGGAAGGCGGAGACCTGCACGGTCTGGGCGGCCTCGGTGATGCTGAGGTCCGCCCAGCCGGGCACCTCGAGCAGCGCCGCGTAGAACGCCCGGGCCGCGTACGCCGGGCGCATCAGCTCGGCGACGCTGCCCCAGCCGCTGCTGGGCCGCTGCTGGAACAGCCCGACCGAGTCGTGGTCGGCGCCGCTGCCCTGGTGCGGATAGTCGTACGACTCGGGCAGCACGTCGCTGGCCAGGTTGTAGAGGTTGCTCTCCTGCATCGCGGTGGCGATGGCCACGATGAGCCCGCGGCGCGGCAGCTTCATGTCCCGCCCGACGTCGACGATCACCTTGGCGTTGTCCATCTGGCGCTGGTCCAGGCCGGCGACCGGCCGTGGGCGCTTCGGCCGCACCGGCTTCCGGGGGGCCTTCTTCGTCGGCTTGGGGCTCGGGGTGGCGGCCGGCACCGGGGTGACCGGCACGGCGACCGGCGGCGCGGTCCGCTCGAAGTCCCGGGAGGCGCGCTGCTCGGCCTCGGCGGCGGCCGCCGCCCGGTCCGCCATCACCTCGCGTACGGGCTCGTGGCGCTGCCCGATGTCCCGGGCGCCGACGACGGCGACCAGGCCGAGACAGCAGGTCACGCCGGTGGCGACGGCAATCCGGGCCGAGGTCGAGGCGAGAGGTCCGCGGCGCGGCGGTTCCGGGGCCCGGTGTCGCCCGATCGTCCTTTCGGCTGACGCGACATCGGTGGTACGGCCGGTGGGCGGCGTCTCGGTCTGCTTCTGCTCGGGGGAGTCGTCGGGATGCACTCGCCGAGGCTAGAGAGCATCCCGTCGCTTGCCACCGGGCCGGTTGATGGCATGCGTCACAATTTGCCATGATCCGCGGGGGCATTACCCTCGCGAAATCACGAAGCAGGCTCATCACTCGTTTCGGATTTGTCGGCTATTAACGATCCGCCAGGGCGAAGCGGGCGTAAGATCATCTTCGGTGCGCGACGCGCGGCCCTCCTCCGTTCGGCCCATGGGTCACCCCGCCGACCTGCCGGCGATCGGTCCCCCGGAGGTGCCGGTCCGTCAGGCCGTACCCCGGTCGACCCGGCTGCCGCCGTCGGCCCGCCGGGGCCATTCCCGGCTCGATACGATGCGGATGGTGACGGAGGGCGTGATCGACGAGCGGACGACCGATGCATCACACGGCCGCGGGGACCGGCGGGGGTTGCTCGTCTGCCTGCTCGCCGGCCTGCTCGCCGCACTGCTCGCCGGCCACCGCGCGATCCCCAACGTGCACGGTTTCGGCAGCCTGGTCGACAGCGCCACCCCGCTGCTCGGCCTCGGCGTACCACCGCTCGCGCTCGCTGCCGCGCTGCGCCGGTCCCGGCGGGCGCTCGCGGCGGTGCTGCTCCCGGCGGTGGTCTGGGCGGCGCTCTACGGCGGCGCGTGGCTCCCACCGGCGGCCGGGGCCGGCCCGGCCGCGATCCGCGTCGCCAGCCAGAACCTGCGGTCCGGCAATCCCGACCCCGCCGCCACCGTGGCCCCGCTCGCCGGCTCCGGCGCCGACCTGATCGCGCTCCAGGAGGTCGACGAGGAGGACCGGGTCGACGCCGCGCTGCGCGGGCGGTACCCGCACCAGGCCACGGTGTCGACCGTCGCCCTGTGGAGCCGGTGGCCGATCCGGGACTCCGCCGGCGTGGACACCGGACTGGGCTGGACCCGGGCGCTGCGCGCCGTGGTCGCCGCCCCGGGCGGCGACCTGGTGGTCTACGTCGTCCACCTGGGCTCCGCCCGGGCGGGGCACACCGCCACCCGGGACGAGACCCTCACCGCCCTGGCCGCGACCGTCCGCGACGACCACGCCCCCCGGCTGGTCGTGCTCGGCGACCTGAACACCGCCGCCACCGACCGGGTCTTCGTGCCGCTCACCCGGCTGCTGCACGACGCGCAGGCGGACGCCGGGCAGGGATTCGGCTTCACCTGGCCGGCCCAGCTGCCGGTGACCCGCCCCGACCACGTGCTCTACCGCGGGCTCACCCCGACGGCGGCCGGCGTGCTGCGCACCCCGGACAGCGACCACCGGGCCGTGACCGCCGGCTTCCGCTGGTGAGCCCGGCGGCTCAGTGCCGGCCGTTCTCCGCCGGGGTGACCGTGAGCCGGTGCCGGCTGTTGTCGCCGCTAGAGAAGGGCCAGAGCCGGTCGGCGTACGCGACCAGGTCGGCCAGCTGTTCCCGGGTCAGCCCGGCCGAGGAGATCTCGGCGTGCACGTCGGCCCGGTAGCGGCCGTCGTCGTCACGGCCCAGTCTGGCCTCCGCGGTCACCTGGACCGTGTGCGCTTCGTCGGTGATGTCGGCGGCGGCCTCCACCGCCGCGTGATGCAGGCAGGACGCGAACGCGGCGGCGAGCAACTGCTCGGGCTTCAGCCCGGTGCAGTGCGGCGCCAGCGGCGACGCGAGGGCGGTGGAGAGGCCACCGTCGTCCGTACGTACATGTCCGCCCGCGGCGGTCGCGGTGGCCTCGTGCAGCCAGGAACTCGGATCCGGCATCGCGTTCCTCCCGTCACTCACCCGCCCGGCTACCCGGCCCCCGCCGGGTGAAACCGGGCCGGGGCCCGTGGAGGCTCAGCTGGCCCACTCCCTGGGTTGCCGGTCGACGGCCATCGCCTCGGTGGCCTCGGCGGCCGCCCGGTCGGTCCACGCGGAGACCGGCGCGGTCCGCTGCCGGGGCGCCGCCGTCACCATCGGCACGTAGACCCGGGCGTCCACCACCTCGGCGAGCAGCAGCGCGGCCATCAGGCTGCTGGGGCGCTGCGCCGGGTCGTCGGCCAGGCAGCGCCGGCACAGGTCGGTGACCTCTGCCGGCAGGCCGTCGATCTCCGGCAGCGGCTCCGGCGCCTGCCGCTTCCGCGCGCCCAGCAGTTGGGTGGTGCTGCTGGCGGCGTACGGCAGGCGGCCGGTCAGGCAGTAGTAGAGCAGCACACCGAGGGCGTACATGTCCGCGGCGGGGGTGGCCGGCTGCCGGTCCAGCTGCTCCGGGGCCAGGTAGGCCGGGGTGCCCACCACGATGCCGTCCGGGGTGTGGTCCGTCGCGCCGGTCGAGGTGGCGATGCCGAAGTCGAGGACCTTCACGCCCGACGGCGCGAGGATCACGTTGGCGGGCTTCACGTCGCGGTGCACGATGCCGTGCGCGTGCGCGGCGGCCAGGGCGGCGCTCACCTCGGCGCAGACCCGGACGGCGATCCGCCAGTCCAGCGGGCCCGCCCGCAGGTGGGCGGCCAGCGTCTCGCCCTCGGCCAGCTCCATCACGATGTAGGGCGCCTCGCGGCCGGGCATGGCCGTCGAGGTGCCGAAATCGTGCACGCTGGCCACGTTCGGGTGTACCAGCCGGGCCGCCGAGCGGGCCTCGGACCGGATCCGCTCCACCGACGTCGCCTCGTCGTCCAGGCTGGGCGAGATCAGCTTCACCGCGACCGTCCGGTCCAGCACGAGGTCGTGGGCCCGCCAGACCTCCGACATCCCGCCGACGCCGACCCGCTGTTCGAGCTCGTACCGCCCGCCCAGCGTCCTCATCGACCACTCCTCGTCCTCGTCCCGCCCCGGCCCGATCCGGCGCTTCGGGACGCGGTACCCGGGGCCCGAGCTGGGCAAACCGCCCCGGGTTTACCGGCCGGGGCCGGCCGCGGCGGGGTAGCTTCCCCTCCAGGGGCACGGTGACCACGGGTGCCGGCCCGAGGATGGAGGGTGTGCGGGTGGCTGAGGTGCGCGTACGGTTCGTCGGCGGGCCCGCCCACGACCTGGTCCGGGAGTTGCCGGCCGACCCCGACGGCGCGCCGCCGCAGTGGTGGATCATGCGCCATCCCGGCCATGCCGCGCCGGCGGCCGGCGGCGGACCGGACCACCTCTACGAGCGGGACCACCGGGACGGGTACGGCACCTGGACCATGCGGTTCGTCCGCACCGACCCGCTCGGCGCGACCGAGTGAGGCGCGGCGGTCAGGCCGGGCCGCGCCGGTGGTGCCGAGGATGACCGAGGCGACCAGTTCCGGGTCGTCGTGCATCGGCACGTGGCCGCAGCCGGTGAGCGGCGACCGTCAGCGCCGTCCACGGCGAGGCCGGCGCCCCGCCGGTACGCGGGTCGCGTGCGCCCACCGGGCCGGTGCGCCTCGGCCAGTTCCGCCTCCGCGGCGCGCAGCACGGCCAGCCGGCCCGCCACCGCGCGCCGGGCCGCCGGCAGCGCCGTCCGCTCGGTCACCGCCACCCGCGCCGGCTTGTCCCGCCACCACCAGCGAGCCTCGAAGCTCCCGTCCAGTCCCATGCCGCCAGCCTGCGGGCCGTGCCTGGAGGGCAGGTGGGTCGGACCTGTGGCCGCGCTGTGCCTCGGCCGCACCGCCGGGTGCGGGCCTCGCGCGCGTGTGGGCGACCCGGCGGGGCCGCACAGCTGGTACACAGGATCGGGACAGGCCCGGCACAGCGCAGCGACCCACGATGGGGGCATGGTCATGGACGGGCAAGCCACACAGAGTCGGATCGAGCTGCGTCGCCCCGACGGCGAACCGGTGCGGGTGCTCGTGGTCGACGACGAGCCGACACTGACCGACCTGCTCTCGATGGCCCTGCGCTACGAGGGCTGGCAGGTCCGCAGCGCGGGCAACGGGATGACGGCGCTGAGCACGGCCCGGCAGTTCCAGCCCGACGCGGTGGTGCTCGACGTGATGCTGCCCGACCTGGACGGCTTCCAGGTGCTGCGCCGGCTGCGCGAGCAGACCCCGACCGTGCCGGTGCTCTTCCTCACCGCGCGGGACGCGGTGGAGGAGCGGATCGCCGGGCTCACCGTCGGCGGCGACGACTATGTCACCAAGCCGTTCAGCCTGGAGGAGGTGATCGCCCGGCTGCGCGCGCTGCTGCGCCGCTCCGGTTTCGCGGTCGCCACCCGGGAGGACGCCGTGCTGACCGTCGGCGACCTCAGCCTGGACGAGGACAGCCACGAGGTACGCCGGGGCGGCGATCTGATCACCCTCACCGCGACCGAGTTCGAGCTGCTGCGCTACCTGATGCGCAATCCGCGCCGGGTGCTGAGCAAGGCGCAGATCCTCGACCGGGTCTGGAACTACGACTTCGGCGGCCAGGCCAACGTCGTCGAGCTCTACATCTCGTACCTGCGCAAGAAGATCGACGCGGGCCGTGAGCCGATGATCCACACGCTGCGCGGCGCGGGGTATGTCCTCAAGCCCGCGGAGTGATCTGCGCGGGCGGCTGCGGCGGCGGCTGGCCGGCTGGTCGCTGCGCCGCCGGCTGGTCCTCTCCGTGGTGGCGCTGCTCGCCCTGGTCAGCATCGGCATCGGCGGGGTCACCACGGTTGCCCTGCGGCACTTCCTGATCGCCCAGGTCGACAATCAGCTCACCATGGGTGACCGGCGCACCGGCGACCTGCCGCCCTGGCTGCGCCAGCCCGGGGACCCGCGACGGCCGGACTCCTGCAACCAGCCTGGGCCGGAGCCGCCGCGTGGCTTCCGGCCCGGCTCGATCGCGATGCGGGTCGCCTGCGGGGTCACCACGGCTACGGCCCGAACCGAGTCCGGGACAGTCGACACCGTTTCGGCCACCGACGTCACCGCGCTGTCCGCGCTGCCGCTCGACGGGCGGCCCCGTACCGTCGAGGTCGGCGACCGGGGTGACTATCGCGCGGTGGCCCATCGGACGCCCGACGGGGACGTGCTCGCCGTCGCCATCCCGCTGACCGGCGTGGAGGAGACGGTCATGCGGATGATCGTCGCCCAGGCCGGCGTGGTGGCCGCCGGGCTGCTCATCGCGGGCGGCCTCGGCGCGCTCATCGTCCGGGCCACCCTGCGCCCGCTGAACCGGGTCGCCGCAACCGCCGCCCGGGTCACCGAGTTGCCGCTGGACCGGGGCGAGGTGGCGCTGTCGGTGCGGGTGCCGGCGGCCGACACCGACCCGCGTACCGAGGTGGGCCAGGTGGGCGGCGCGCTGAACCGGATGCTCGGCCACGTCGCCGCCGCGCTCGCCGCCCGGCAGGCCAGCGAGATGCGGGTACGCCAGTTCGTCGCCGACGCCAGCCACGAGCTGCGTACCCCCCTCGCGGCCATCCGCGGGTACGCCGAGGTGGCCCGGCGCGGCCGGGACCGGGTGCCGCCGGACGTGGCCCACGCGCTGCGCCGGGTCGAGTCGGAGAGCACCCGGATGACCAGCCTCGTCGACGACCTGCTGCTGTTGGCCCGGCTCGACTCCGGCCGGCCCCTGGCGGCCGAACCGGTCGACCTGACCGCGCTGGTGGTCGATGCGGTCAGCGACGCGCACGTGGCCGGCCCGGAGCACTGCTGGCAGCTCGACCTGCCCGACGAGCCGATGGCCGTGACCGGGGACGCGGCCCGGCTGCACCAGGTGGTGGCGAACCTGCTCGCCAACGCGCGGGTGCACACCCCGCCCGGCACGACCGTGACCACCCGGCTGGCCCCGGTCGCCGGTGGGGTCGAGGTGAGCGTCGCCGACGACGGGCCGGGCATCCCACCCGACCTGCAGGACGAGGTCTTCGAGCGGTTCGCCCGCGGGGACAGCTCCCGGTCCCGGGCGCACGGCAGCACCGGCCTCGGCCTGGCCATCGTGGCCGCCGTGGTGGAGGCCCACCACGGCCGGGTCGACGTGGCGAGCCGCCCCGGCCACACGGTCTTCACGGTGTGGCTGCCGGATTCCACAGCCGACGCATAGGTGTTCACGGTGCCGGACCAGCGGGCCGCCCGAGGCCTGCCGGCATGGACAGAACAGAGAGCCTGCTGACCGCGCCCACGACCGCGCAGCCCGCACCGGCGCCCACCGCGGCGCCCGTGGCGGACCCCGCCGCGTCGGTTCATCCTGCTCCGGCTGGGCATGCGCCACCGTCGTCGCTGACCGGCAGGTCAGGAAGCGAGAGCGGCCGAGAGGACCTCGACGAGGCGTCGGGCGTGGCGCCCGTCGGGGTCCTCGTCGGCGTTGAAGTCGGCCACGCTCAGCCCGAGCAGTCGTTCGGACCGGGCCAGCGGTCCGACCAGCGCGACCAGGTCGTCCCAGTCGAGACCGTCCGGCTCAGGATAGGTCACCGCGGGCAGCGCACCGGGGTCGAGCACGTCGAGGTCGAGGTGGAGCCAGGCCGGCGCGACCCCGTCCGCGGCCAGCTCCCGGCCGACGGCCGCGGCGCCGCGACGCCGCAGCGCGGCCGCCGGGAGCCGGACCACCCGGGGGTCGACCCGGGCGGCCTCCCGCCGGCTCGGATCGTCGCCGGGCGGGCGGTGGCCGAGCAGTCGGACCTGCGCCGGGTCGACCAGCGCCCGGCCGAACAGGTCGGGGCCGTGGCCGGTGAGGATGGACAGCTCCATGTCCGCCCCTTCGCCGGTCTCCGACGTCCGGCCGTCGAAGAAGTCGACGTGACCGTCCAGGAACCACAGGCCCGTACCGGCCGGCAGGTCGAGGAAGACGCCCAGCAGGATCGTGCAGTCCCCGCCGAGCACCAGCGGACGCTCGCCGGTGGCCCGCACCCGCGCCACCCCCGCGGCGATCGCGCTGCTCGCCCGGCGGACCTGCGCGGCGCCGATCAGGCCGGTGGCCGGGTCCCGCCGCGGATCGTCGATCCGGGCGTCGACCGCTCCGCCGTCCCGCGCGTCGAGCCGCTCCAGCAGGCCGGCCGCCCGCAGCGCGCCCGGCGCGCGTTCCTCGCCCCGGCCCCGGCCCGAGGAGTCCAGCGCCGCGTCCAGCACCGTCCATCGCACCGCCGCAGGCTAGCGTGCGCGTGGCAGGCTGGGCGGCATGTACCGGGAGATGCCGGCCGATCTGCCCGGCGCGGTGCGCTGGACCAGCGTCAGCGGCGGCGCGCCCGCCCGGGTGTTGCCGGACGGTTGTCTGGACCTGCTCTGGTCCAGCCGGTCCGGGCTCCTCGTCGCCGGCCCGGACCGCACCGCGTACCTCACCGACCCGACGCCGGGGGAGCGGTGGGTCGGCCTGCGGCTGCCGCCGGGCATCGGCCCCGCCGTCTTCGGCGTCCCCGCCGACGAGCTGCGCGACCGGCGGGTGCCGCTGGACGTGCTCTGGGGCCGAGCGGCGACCGAGGTGGCCGAGCGGCTGGGCGAGCGGCCGGGCGCCGTCGCTCTGGAGTCCGTCGTCGCCGCCCGGCTGGCCGCCGCCGGAGGGCCGGACCCGCTCGGCGTACGGGTCGCCGCCCTGCTCGCCGCCGGGACGAGCGTCACCGCGACCGCCGCCGACGTCGGCCTCGGCCCGCGCCTCCTGCACCGACGCAGCGTGAGCCTCTTCGGGTACGGCCCGAAGACCCTCGCCCGCATCCTGCGCATGCAACGGGGGCTGGCCCTGGCCCGCACCGGCACGCCACTCGCGGAGGCGGCTGCTCGCGCCGGCTACGCCGACCAGGCCCACCTCACCCGCGAGGTGCGGGAGTTGGCCGGGATGCCACCCACCCGGCTGCTGGGGAGCTGACCGGCCGGGCGGGTCAGCGGGATTTCAGGGGTGCGAACAGGTCCACGCCGTTGCCGTCCGGGTCGTGCAGGACCGCGTACCGCTGGCCCCAGAAGGCGTCCCAGGGCGCCAGGTGGCCGTGGTGCCCCGCCCCGGTCAGCTCGGCGTACCAGCGGTCGACCTCGGCCGGGTCGGCGCAGCGGAACGCCAGGTTCGCCCGGGGGCTTCCGGTGGGCGCCGTCCAGTGCGGATCGAAGCCGCGGATCATGTCGACGGTGTCCCAGGCCAGCCGGACACCGCTGTCCAGGGTGATTTCCACGTGCGACTCGCGCTCCGCGCCGGGCGGGATCGCCAGCCCCAGCCGGCGGTAGAAGTCCAGGGTGCATGCCATGTCGGTGACGGCCATGCCGATCAGGTCGAAGTGAGGTGTCATGGCGGTCACGGTAGGGGCGCACGGGGCCGGTCGTCTTGAACGGAACGGACGTGGGCGCAGTGACCCGTGTGGCCTTCACGACCGGCCCGCGCGGCGTACGGTGTCAAGGAGACAAGTCCGGCTTAAACGGCTAAATGCCTCGTCGCGGCCGGCCTCCATGACGGCGAGGGAAGGGAGCAGCCGGTGATGCACCTGGCCTACCTGGACGCGGGGTCCGGCAGCCTGATCGTGCAGGCGGTGGTCGGTGGGGTGGCCGGAGCGGCGGTGGCGGCCAAGCTCTACTGGCGGCGGCTGGTCGCCCGGTTCCGCCGTCAGCCCACCGACCAGCGCTGAACGGGCCGGCAGCGGCGATGACCCACCCCGACACCGGCCTCCGGGCCGACCCCGGATCCTTCCGCGACCCGACCAACCGGGTCTTCCACCGCGACGGCGAGGTGCTGCGCGGTCTCGACGACCGGGCGACCGCGGACTGGCGGGCCCTGGCGGGCAGCGGCTTCTTCCGCTCCCTGCTGGCCGAGGGGAAGGTCTGCGGCACCGAGGAGGTCGCCGCCACGCCGCCCTGGTCCGCGACGCTCCGGCACGAGCGCATCCCCTTCGTCTCACACCCCTACGAGTGGTCGTTCGGCATGCTGCGGGACGCCGCGCTGCTGCACCTGGAGGTGCTGCGGGCGGCGCTCGACGGCGGGTTCACCACCAAGGACGGCTCGGCGTACAACCTCCAGTGGCGGGGCGCCGCGCCGGTCTTCATCGACGTCGGTTCCTTCGAGCCGCTCCGCGAGGGCGAGCCGTGGGCCGGGTACCGGCAGTTCTGCCAGACACTGCTCTATCCGTTGCTGCTCCAGGCCCATCTCGGCGTCGACTTCCAGCCCTGGCTGCGCGCCCGGGTCGACGGAATCGAGCCGGACCAGATGCGCCGGTTCTTCGGCGGCGCCCGCCGGCTGCTGCCCGGCGTGCTCACCCACGTGCACCTGCACGGCGCGATGCAGCGGCGCAACTCGCGTGCCACCACGACCGACGTGCGGGCCCAACTGCGCGACGCCGGGTACTCCCGGGAGCTGGCGGCGGCGACCGTCCGCGGCATCGAGAAGCTGGTCCGCCGGCTGGACCGCCCGCCGGGCGGCAGCCACTGGTCGGACTACCAGCGCACCTGCGGCTACTCGGCGCAGGACCGGCTGGCCAAGGAGCGGTTCGTCGAGGAGGCGCTGGCCGGCGCGGACACCCCGGCGCTGGCGCTCGACCTGGGCGCCAACGACGGCCGGTACGCCCGGATCGCCGCCCGGCACGCCGGGTACGTGGTCGCGGTCGAGCAGGAACCGGCGGTGGTCGACGCGCTCTACCGGGCGCTGCGGGCGGAGGGCCAGCGGCGGATCCTGCCGCTGGTGATGGACCTCGCCGATCCCTCGCCCGGCGGCGGCTGGCGCGGCGTCGAGCGCGCCGGCTTCGCCGACCGGACCCGGGCCGACGTGGTGCTCGCCCTGGCCGTGGTGCACCACCTGGCGATCGGGCGGAACGTGCCGCTGGCGGCGGTGGTCGACCAGCTCGCGAACCTGGGCGCGCCCGGCGCGGCGCTGGTGGTCGAGTTCGTCCACCCCGAGGACCCGATGGCCCGCCGGCTGCTGGCCAACAAGCCGGACGGGCTGTTCCCCGACTACCGGCGGGACGCCTTCGAGCGGCTGCTCGCCGCGCGCTGCCGGATCATCCGGTGCGCGGAACTGCCGTCGGCCACCCGGACGCTCTACCAGGCGGTGGTGGGTGGCTGAGGGCACGCTCGCGCCGCCCGACGTCCGACCCGTACCGTCCGCCCCGGCGCTGCCGGGTCGGCCCTGGCGGGCGGAGCTGGGGCGGCTGCTCGAGGTGGTCGCCCTGGTCGGGCTGGTGGTCACCCAGCCGCTGCTGGACGTGCTCGGCCGCAGCCCCGACTTCTTCCTGTTCCACCGCGCCTCGCGGGCCGACATCCTGCTCCTGGTGGCGCTGATCGCGATCGCGCCGACCCTGCCGTTCGCGCTGCTCGGCGCGGTCAGCCTGCTGGCCGGGCGGACCGCCCGGGCGGCGGTGCACACGCTGCTCGTCGGGCTGCTGCTGGCCGCCCTGGCCGTCCAGGTCGGGCGGCACGGCACGCCGCTGCGGGGCGTACCGCTGCTGCTGGTGGCGGCCCTGGCCGGCGCGGCCGGGGCGGCCGCGCACCGGCGCTGGCGGGCGCCCGGCCGGGTGCTGCGGGTGGTGGCGCTCGGGCCGGCGGTCTTCGTCGGCCTGTTCGTCTTCGCCTCGCCGGCCTCGGCGGTGGTGCTGCCCCGGGCGCACGCCGGCGCCGCCGGGGTGGCCGGCCCGGGCGCCCACCCGCCGGTGGTCATGATCGTCCTGGACGAGCTGCCGCTGGTCTCGCTGCTCGGCCCCGACGGCAGGATCGACGCCACCCGCTACCCGCACTTCGCCGAGCTGGCCCAGGGTTCCACCTGGTACCGCAACGCCACCGGGGTCAGCGGCTGGACGCCGTACGCGCTGCCGGCCATGCTCACCGGCCGCTACCCGGCCGAGCCGTACGCCCCGCACTACGCGCAGTACCCGGACAACCTCTTCACCGCCCTCGGCGGCCTGTACGAGATCAAGGCCGAGGAGAGCATCACCCGGCTCTGCCCGCCCAGCCGTTGCGAGCAGCCGGCCAGCCCCGAGCAGGGGCTCGGCGTGCTGGTCCGGGAGAGCGGCAAGCTGCTGCGCCAGGTCACCGCCCCGGTGGACAGCCGGATCGACCCGGAGAACTCCTACCGCGAGCTGACCCGGGCCGAGGCGGGCCTGGACGCCGCCGAGCCGGTGCCCGCCGACCCGAAGTTCCGCTGGGACACCCTCGACGACAACCAGCCCGCCCGCTTCACCAGCTTCCTGGCCGGGCTGCGCCCGTCGTCCCGGCCCACCCTGCACTTCCTGCACCTGCTGATGCCGCACTCGCCGTGGGTGTACCTGCCGTCCGGGGCGCACTACGCCGCGCCGGATGATCTGCCCAGCGACGGCGCCGGCTGGGTGGACCTGGCCCGGCAGCGGCACCTCGCCCAGCTCGGCTACACCGACCGGCTGATCGGCGAGACGCTGCGCACGCTGCGCGCCAGCGGCCTCTATGACAAGGCCCTCGTCCTGGTCACCGCCGACCACGGGGTGAGCTTCCGGAGGGACTGGCAGGGCCGGGGGATGGACGCGATCAACCACGCGGCCGACCAGGTGGCCTGGGTGCCGATGTTCGTCAAGGAGCCCGGCCAGCGCGCCGCTCGGGTGGACGACCGCAACTGGGAGCACGTCGACCTGTTGCCCACCATCGCCGATCACGCCCACATCCGGATCCCGTGGCGGATGGACGGCCGGTCCGCCCGGCAGGCCCCGCGCGAGCGCGCCGACAAGCGCTTCTACGACCGCCCGGGCCAGCCGGTGACGATCACCGGCGGGGTGCCGTCGCCGCCGGCCACGCCGATCCCGGATCCGCTGGTGGGCACCCGGGTGGGGGAGCGGGCGGCTGGCGGTACGGCGAAGGTGGCGAACCTCGCCGCGTTCCGCGCCGTCGACCCGGCGCACGGCGAGCTGCCGGCCCTGGTCTGGGGGACCGTGCCGGCCGCGGTGCCGGACGGGACGATGCTGGCGGTGGCGGTCAACGGCACGGTCGCCGCCGTCGTCCCGGTCGTGCCGCCCGACCGGGGTGGCCGGCGCTTCGCGGCGCTGCTGCCCGACGACCGGCTCTTCACCGCCGGCGCCAACCGCCTCGACGTCTACCGGGTGGGCGCCGACGGCGCGTTGCGCCGGCTCGCCCTCTCCTGAGGCCGGCTTCCCGCCCCCGGCCGCACCGTCCTCGCCACCGGCGCGCCCCGTCCCTGCCGCCCTGCCCTGGGTCATGCACGGGGTTTCCGAGCCGGCAAGTCGGGAATCGGGTGACGCATACCTCACCGCGGAACCACGACGAGCGGTGCCCCCGATACCGCGATTACGGTAAAAGCGAAGGCAACTCAACGAAGATCTTGCCGGCGAAGCGAGGAACACATGACGGAAGTCAAGCTCGACCACCCCGGTGGGCAGCTGTCGATGCCGGTCCAGTCCGCGGTCGAGGGCCCCGCCGGCATCGGGGTGAGCCACCTGCTCAAGGAAACCGGGATGACCACGTACGACCCCGGTTTCGTCAACACCGCGTCCTGCTCGTCCGCGATCACCTACATCGACGGTGATGCGGGCATCCTGCGATACCGCGGGTACCCGATCGAGCAGCTGGCCGCGAAGTCCTCCTTCCTGGAGGTCTCCTACCTGCTGATCTACGGCGAGTTGCCGACCCAGCAGCAGCTGACCGAGTTCAGCGAGCGGATCCGGCGGCACTCCCTGCTGCACGAGGAGATGCGCCGCTTCTTCGACGGCTTCCCGCGCGACGCCCACCCGATGGCCGTGCTGTCGTCGGCGGTCAGCGCCATCTCCACCTTCTACCAGGACAGCCTGGACCCGTTCGACTCCGAGCACGTGGAGATGTCCACGGTGCGGCTGATGGCGAAGGTTCCCACCATCGCGTCGTACGCCTACAAGAAGTCGATCGGGCAGCCGCTGCTGTACCCGGACAACTCGCTGGGCTACGTGGAGAACTTCCTCCGGATGACCTTCGGCGTCCCGGCGGAGCCGTACGAGGTCGACCCGGTGATGGCCCGCGTGCTGGACATGCTGTTCATCCTGCACGCCGACCACGAGCAGAACTGCTCCACCTCGACCGTGCGGCTGGTCGGTTCCAGCAACGCCAACCTCTTCGCCTCGGTCTCGGCCGGCGTGAACGCCCTCTTCGGCCCGCTGCACGGCGGCGCCAACCAGGCCGTGCTGGAGATGCTCGAGAAGATCAAGGCCGACGGCGGCGACGTCCGCTCCTTCGTGCGGAAGGTGAAGGACAAGCAGGACGGCGTGAAGCTGATGGGCTTCGGCCACCGGGTCTACAAGAACTACGACCCGCGCGCCGCCATCGTGAAGAAGGCCGCGCAGGACGTGCTGGGCCGGATGGCCAAGCCGGACCCGCTGCTGGACATCGCGATGGAGCTGGAGGAGATCGCCCTGGCGGACGACTTCTTCGTCTCCCGCCGGCTCTACCCGAACGTGGACTTCTACACCGGCCTGATCTACAAGGCCATGGGCTTCCCCACGAAGATGTTCACGGTGCTCTTCGCCCTCGGCCGGCTGCCCGGCTGGATCGCCCAGTGGCGCGAGATGATCAACGACCCGGAGACCAAGATCGGTCGCCCGCGCCAGATCTACACCGGCTACCCGGAGCGCGACTACCCCCCGGCCGCGGATCGCTGACCCCGCCCCACCCGCCCACGAAGGCCGCCGACCCCACCCGGGGCTCGGCGGCCTTCGTCGTACCATCCCGCCGGGGGGTGGGTCAGCGGAGGCCGGCGGCGGTGAGGAGGTTGCCGGCCGGTATGGGGGTGGTGGCTCGACCAACGGTCATGCGGTGTTCGGCGCGTTCGGCGGTGAACTGGGGGTCGTTGGCGATCGCGGCGGCGTAGGTGGCGGCGGTGCGGGCGGCGATGGCGGACCACCCGTACTGCTCGTGGACCATGGTGCGGGCGCGGCGGGCCAGCGCGCGGGCGTGCTCCCGGTCCGACAGCAGGGCGTGCACCGCCTCGGTCAGCCCGTCCGGGTCCTGCGGGGCGAAGGTCATCCCGGTGACGCCGGGCTCGACGATCTCGGCCAGGCCGCCGGTGCGCGCCACCGCCAGCGGCGCGCCGGCCGCGGCGCCCTCCAGGGCCACCATGCCGAACGGCTCGTAGATGCTCGGCACCGCGAAGCAGTCCGAGGCGGCCATCACCGCGGGCAGGTCGGCCCCGCCGAGGAAGCCGGGCATGCTCACCGTGCCGTCCAGGCCGAGCCGGTGCACCTCGGCTTCGAGGGCCGGCTTGTACGGCCCGTCGCCGACGATCACCGCGCGCAGCCCGGGGTGCCGCTCGCGCAGCCGGGGCAGCCCGGCGAGCAGGTGCTGCACGCCCTTCTCGTAGACCAGCCGGCCGGCGAACGTGACCAGCGGCCCGTCTCCGGCGAACCGGGCGCGGGCGGCGGCGACCGCGGCGACCGGTGCCCGCCAGCGCTGCGGCTCGACCCCGTTGGGCACCACGTCGACCCGCCCGGTCGGCACGCCGAAGAGTGCGGTCACCTCGTCGCGCATGTAGCCGGAGCAGACGATGACCCGGCCGGACTCGGCGCTGAGCCACTGCTCGACGCCGTGGATGGTGCGGTTCATCTCCTCCGGCAGCCAGCCCTGGTGCCGGCCGGCCTCGGTGGCGTGGATGGTGCTCACCAGCGGCACGTCCAGGTGCTCGCGCAGGGTCATGGCGGTGTGCGCGACCAGCCAGTCGTGGGCGTGGATCACGTCGTAGCCGCCGGACTCGGCGGCGCGCAGCGCCGCCCGGGTCAGCGTGTGGTTGAACGCCATGGTCCAGGCCAGCAGGGAGCCGGTGGCGAGCGGGAAGGTGACCGGGTCCTCGGCCGCTCGGAGGATCCGGACGCCATCGGCGTACTCCTCCAGCGGGGCGCCCTCGGCGTGCCGGGTGACCACGGTGACCTCGTGGCCGGCGGCGGCCAGGGCGACCGACAGCGCGTGCACGTGCCGGCCGAGCCCGCCCACCAGCACCGGCGGGTACTCCCAGGAGAGCATCAGGATGCGGCGGGTCCGCGGGGGCACGCCGGGGCCGGGGGTCTGCTGCGGGATCTGGGGCCGGGAGGTCAGGGTGGGCCGGTGCGTCCGGTCCGTGGCGGTGGCGGGCTGCTCGCCGACCCGCAGGGTGGTCACATCAATCTCCGTCCATGCACGAAGGGTCGCGCCGGCAACGGTGGCGGCGGAAAGAGGGGTGGGGGAGGCCGAGAGGCCGAGCGGACCCGCCCACGCGGACGCGTCCGCATCAAGCAAAGGGCATCGGGCCGTCCCGCGCATCTCGAAAAGGCCTATCGTGACCGAAGACACCCAAAGGTCCATCGAAGGTCACGTTGGTGGATATCGGGTGTGGTCCGAACGGGTGGGTTGACCGCTCCGGCGACGGGGCATTAGCGGCGTGCGCACCGGCGGTCCGCCCGTTCGGTGCGCTCATGATCAGGTGCCGAAGGAGCGACATGCAGGTCTGGCCGGGCGACAGCTATCCCCTGGGCGCCACCTACGACGGGATGGGCACGAACTTCGCGATCTTCTCCGAGGTGGCCGAGAAGGTCGAGCTCTGCCTGTTCGACGAGTGGGACACCGGCGCCGAGCGCCGGGTCGAGCTGCGCGAGGTCGACGCCTACGTCTGGCACGCGTACATCCCGGGGATCGAGCCGGGCCAGCGCTACGGCTATCGGGTCCACGGCCCGTACGACCCGGCTGACGGGGTGCGCTGCAACCCGCACAAGCTGCTGCTCGACCCGTACGCCAAGGCGGTCGACGGGGAGGTCTCCTGGGGCCCGGCCGTCTACGACTACGTGCTCGGCGAGCCGGACCGGATGTCGGAGCTCGACTCGGCGCCGTTCGTGCCGAAGTCCGTGGTGGTCAACCCGTACTTCGACTGGGGCAATGACAAGCCGCCGCGAACCCCGTACCACCACTCGGTGATCTACGAGGCGCACGTGCGCGGGCTGACCATGCGGCACCCGGACATCCCGGAGGAGCTGCGCGGCACGTACGCGGCGATCGCCTCACCGGTCATGATCGACCACTTCAAGCGGCTCGGGGTGACCGCGGTCGAGCTGATGCCGGTGCACGAGTTCGTGCACGACCACCGCCTGGCCGACCTGGGGCTGCGCAACTACTGGGGCTACAACACCATCGGCTTCTTCGCCCCGCACCAGGGCTATTCCGCCCTGGGCCGCCTCGGCCAGCAGGTGCAGGAGTTCCGCGGCATGGTCAAGGCGCTGCACGCCGCCGGCATCGAGGTGATCCTCGACGTGGTCTACAACCACACCGCGGAGGGCAACCACCTGGGCCCGACGCTGAGCTTCAAGGGCGTGGACACCGCCGGCTACTACCGGCTCAGTGAATCCGACCGGCGGTACTTCGTCGACTACACCGGCACCGGCAACAGCCTCAACGTGCGCAGCCCGCACTCGCTCCAGTTGATCATGGACTCGCTGCGCTACTGGGTGACCGAGATGCACGTCGACGGCTTCCGGTTCGACCTCGCCGCCACGCTGGCCCGCGAGTTCTACGAGGTGGACCGCCTCTCCACCTTCTTCGAGGTGGTGCAGCAGGACCCGGTCGTCAGCCAGGTCAAGCTGATCGCCGAGCCGTGGGACGTCGGGCCCGGCGGCTACCAGGTCGGCAACTTCCCGCCGCAGTGGACCGAGTGGAACGGCAAGTACCGGGACACCGTGCGGGACTTCTGGCGCGGCGAGCCGGCCATCCTCGCCGAGTTCGCCTCCCGCATCTCCGGCTCCGCCGACCTCTACCAGGACGACGGCCGCCGTCCCTTCCACAGCATCAACTTCGTCACCTGCCACGACGGCTTCACCCTCAACGACCTGGTGTCCTACAACGACAAGCACAACGAGGCCAACGGCGAGGAGAACCGGGACGGCGAGAGCCACAACCGGTCCTGGAACTGCGGGGTCGAGGGGGAGACCGACGACCCGGCGGTGCTGGCCCTGCGGGCCCGGCAGCGGCGCAACTTCCTGGCCACCCTGATGCTCTCCCAGGGCGTGCCGATGATCGGCCACGGAGACGAGCTGGGCCGCACCCAGCACGGCAACAACAACGCGTACTGCCAGGACAGCGAGCTTGCCTGGGTCGACTGGGACACCGCCGACGCCGAGCTGCTCGCGTTCGTCCGGCGGCTCACCGACTTCCGCACCCGCCACCAGGTGTTCCGCCGGCGCCGGTTCTTCACCGGGCTGCCGGTGGGCGGCCGGGCCGCCGGATCGGGCCTGCCCGACCTGGCCTGGTACACCCCGGACGGCCGGGAGATGACCGGCGAGGACTGGGGCAACGACTTCGGCCGCTCGGTGGCCCTCTTCGTCAACGGCGACGGCATCCCGGAGCGCGGCCAGTACGGCCAGCGCCACCGGGACGACTCGTTCCTGCTGCTGTTCAACGCGCACGACGCGCCGCTGGACTTCACCCTGCCCGGGGAGGAGTTCGGGCAGCGGTGGGAGCTGGTGATCAGCACCGCGGAACCGGACCCGGAGAAGACCACCCTGGTGGAGGCGGGCGGCACGGTCTGCGTACCCGACCGCTCCCTGCTGGTCCTCGAGAGGACGGCCTGACATGTCCGACACCCCTCAACCTGACGTGACGGCGGCAGCGACGACGCGGGTCGGGTCGACCTACCGCGTCCAGATCCGGCCCGGCTTCGACCTCGGCACCACCGCTGGGCTCGCCGACTACCTCGCCGACCTCGGCGTCACCCACCTCTACAGCGCGCCGCTGCTCGCCGCCACCCCCGGCTCCGCGCACGGCTACGACGTGGTCGACCACCGGGCGGTCAACCCGGAACTCGGCGGCGAGGCCGGTCGCCAGCGGCTGGTCCGCGCGCTGCGCGCCGCCGGCCTCGGCCTGGTCGTGGACATCGTGCCGAACCACGCCGGGGTCGCCCAACCGGCGGCCAACCCGGCCTGGTGGGACGTGCTTCGCCGGGGCCGGGACTCGGCGTACGCCGACTGGTTCGACATCGACTGGGACCGCGGCCGGCTGCTGCTGCCGGTGCTCGCCGACAGCCCGGACGCCCTCGAGGACCTCAAGGTGGTCGAGGGGGAGCTGCGCTACCACGAGCACCGCTTCCCGATCGCCGACGGCACCGGCGCGGGCAGCCCCCGCGAGGTGCACGACCGGCAGCACTACGAGCTGATCTCCTGGCGGCGCGGCGACGCCGAGCTCACGTACCGCCGGTTCTTCGCCGTCTCCGACCTGGCCGGCCTGCGGGTGGAGGACCCGGCGGTCTTCGCCGCGACCCACGCCGAGATCCTGCGCTGGGCCGACGCCGGCGAGCTGGACGGCGTCCGGGTCGACCACCCGGACGGGCTGCGCGACCCCGCCGGCTACCTGGCCCGGCTGCGCGCGGCCGCGCCGGCCGCGTGGCTGGTGGTGGAGAAGATCCTCGAGTACGGCGAGGAGCTGCCGGCCTGGCCGGTCGACGGCACCACCGGCTACGACGCCCTGGCGGCGGTCAGCGGGCTCTTCGTCGACCCGGACACCGAGGGCGACTTCACCGCGCTCGACGCCCGGCTGACCGGCCACCACACCTCCTGGCAGGACCTGACCCACGACACCAAGCTGGCGGCCGCCACCCGGCTGCTCGCCGCTGAGCTGAGCCGGCTCGCCGCGCTCGTCCCCGACCTCGACCAGCAGGACGCCCGGGCGGCGCTGGCCGAGCTGGCCGCCTGCTTCCCGGTCTACCGCGGCTACCCGCCCGAGGGTGCCCGACACCTGGCCGCCGCCCGGTCGGAGGCGGGCCGGCGCCGCCCCGACCTGACCGCCACCCTGGACGCGGTCACCGCCCGGCTGCGTGACCCCCGGCACGAGCTGGCCGCCCGTTTCCCGCAGCTCACCGGCGCGGTGATGGCCAAGGGCGTCGAGGACACCGCCTACTACCGGTGGAGCCGGTTCGTCGCGCTCAACGAGGTCGGCGGCAGCCCCGCGCACTTCGGCGTGCCGCCGGCCGAGTTCCACCGGTTCGCCGCCGCCCGGCAGGTACGCTGGCCGGCCAGCATGACCACCCTCTCCACCCACGACACCAAGCGCGGCGAGGACGTCCGGGCCCGGCTCGCCGTCCTGTCCGAGCTGCCCGGCCGCTGGGCCGAGCAGGTGACGGACTGGATGTCCCGCGCGCCACTGGCCGACCGCGCCTTCGCCCACCTGCTCTGGCAGACCGCCGTCGGGGCCTGGCCGATCGAGCGGGACCGGCTGCACGCGTACGTGGAGAAGGCCGCCCGGGAGGCCTCGCTCTCCACCAGCTGGGCCGACCCGGACCTGGCCTTCGAACGCCAGCTGCACGCCCTGGTCGACCGGATGTACGACGACCCGGGCCTGCACGCCGAGATCACCGCGTTCGCCGCCGGGATCACCCCGGCCGGTTGGTCCAACTCGCTCGCCCAGAAGCTGGTCCAGCTCGCCATGCCGGGTGTGCCGGACACCTACCAGGGCACCGAACTCTGGGAGAACTCGCTGGTCGACCCGGACAACCGCCGGCCGGTCGACTTCGCCGTACGACGGGACCTGCTGGCCCGGCTCGACGGCGGCTGGCGGCCCGAGGTGGCCGCCGACGGCGCGGCGAAGCTGCTGGTGGTCTCCCGGACGCTGCGGCTGCGCCGGGACCGCCCCGAGCTGTTCGCCGGCTACCGCCCGGTGCCGGCGCGCGGCCCGGCCGCGCGGCACGCGCTCGCCTTCGACCGGGGCGGCGCGATCGCGGTGGCCACCCGGCTGCCGCTGCGGCTGAACCGGGCCGGCGGCTGGCGGGACACAACCCTGTCACTTCCCGTTCATTCGGTCGCTGACATGTTCACCGGGCGGGTCTACAGTGGCTCTGAGCTGCTCATGCATGATCTGCTGAGCACCTATCCCGTCGCCCTGCTGGCTCCCACCGACTCCGTGGAGGCTGCCGCATGACCGAGTTCACGGTGTGGGCGCCCGAGGCCGCCCGGGTCCGGCTGCGCCTGCCCGGCGCCGCCGACCATGAGATGCGCGCCGGCCCGGACGGCTGGTGGCGGGTCGAGGTGCCGGGCACCGGGCCGGGCACCGACTACGCGTTCCTGCTCGACGACGACGACCGGGCCCTGCCCGACCCGCGGTCGGCCTGGCAGCCCGCCGGGGTGCACGGGCCGAGCCGGCTCTACGACCACGCCGCCTACCACTGGACCGATCGGGGCTGGACCGGCCGGCAACTGCCCGGCAGCCTCCTCTACGAACTGCACGTCGGCACCTTCACCCCGGAGGGCACGTTCGACGCCGTCATCGGCCGTCTCGACCACCTCGTCGACCTCGGCGTGGACATGATCGAGCTGCTGCCGGTCAACGCCTTCAACGGCGAGCACAACTGGGGCTACGACGGGGTCTGCTGGTACGCCCCGCACCAGCCGTACGGCGGGCCGGACGGGCTGAAACGCCTGGTCGACGCCGCGCACGCCAAGGGGTTGGGGGTGATCCTCGACGTCGTCTACAACCATTTCGGGCCCTCCGGGGCCTACGCGCCGATGTTCGCGCCGTACCTCACCGAGCAGCGCAACACCTGGGGCCGGACGGTCAACCTGGACGGCCCGCACTCCGACGGGGTACGCCGCTACATCATCGACAGCGTGCTGATGTGGCTGCGCGACTACCACGTCGACGGGCTGCGGCTGGACGCCGTGCACGCCATGCCGGACTCCCGGGCCACCCACTTTCTGGAGGAGGTGGCGGTCGAGGTGGAGGCCCTCTCCACCCACCTGGGTCGGCCGCTGTCGCTGATCGCCGAGTCCGACCTCAACGACCCGAAGGTGATCACCCCGCGCGAGGCCGGCGGCTACGGCCTGCACGCCCAGTGGAACGACGACGCCCACCACGCCCTGCACAGCCTGCTCACCGGCGAACGGCAGGGCTACTACGGCGACTTCGGCTCGCTGGAATGCCTCGCCGACGTGCTGACCGGCGCGTTCTTCCACGCCGGCAGCTGGTCCAGCTTCCGCAACCGCGGCCACGGCCGGCCGGTCGACCGGCAGCGCACCCCGGGGCACCGCTTCGTGGCGTACCTGCAGAACCACGACCAGATCGGCAACCGGGCCACCGGCGATCGGATCTCCGCGACGCTCTCGCCGGCGCTGCTGCGGGTCGGCGCCACCCTGCTGATGACCGCGCCGTTCACCCCGATGCTGTTCATGGGGGAGGAGTGGGCGGCCAGCACCCCGTGGCAGTTCTTCACCAGCCACCCGGAGCCGGAACTGGCCACCGCGGTGGCGACCGGGCGAAAGCGCGAGTTCGCCGCGCACGGCTGGCCGCCCGGCGACGTGCCCGACCCGCAGGACCCGCAGACCTTCGTCCGCTCCCGGCTGGACTGGGCCGAGCTGGACAAGCCCGAGCACCGCGAGATGTACGACTTCTACCGGCGGCTGATCGCGCTGCGCAAGAGCCGTCCCGACCTGTCCGACCCGCGGCTGCACGCGGTCGACGTCCGGCACGGCGACCAGTTCCTGGTGATGCGCCGGGGCGAATGCCTGGTGGTGGCGAACCTCGCCGGCAAGTCACAGCGGATCAACCTGCCCGGGATGGTGCGCAACGTGCTGCTGGCCACCGGCACCGGCGTCACCGTGATGCGCGACGGGATCGAGCTGCCGCCGGAGTCGGCCGCCATCGTGGCGCTCTGATCACCCGCTACCTGTTCGCGGGGATTCCCGTCAGCGACTACCCGGCGGCGCTGGCCTGGCACGAACGCCTGCTCGGCCGATGGGTGCCCAGGCGGGCGTGGGCGGCGTCGAGCTGCCCCGAGATCGGCGGCGCGGCTGAGCGCCGGCGGCTGTACTGCTACCTGCTGCGTCGGGCGAGCCGCACGCCGAACGCAACCGCGCCGACGATGAGCGCTACGCCCAAAAGCTGGAGGCCCGGCGAGTCATCGGCCTCTCCGTGCACGATGCCGGCGACGCCGAGCGCGATGGCGAGGATGGCGACGATGGCCAGGAGGTACTTCATGCGGTCTCCTGTCGTCATTCCTCGACCCATTCGAGGAGGTCGCCGGGCTGGCAGTCGAGCACCCGGCACATGGCTTCGAGGGTGCTGAAGCGGACGGCCTTGGCGCGCCCGTTCTTGAGCACGGCCACGTTCGCCGGGGTGAGCCCGACCCGCTCGGCGAACTCGCCCACGCTCATCTTGCGTTTGGCCAGCTCGACGTCGATGCGCACGACGATGGGCATCAGATCACCGCTTCCATGTCGGTCCGCAGCGAGGTGGCCTGCCGCAGCAGCGCCCGCATCACCAGCATCAGCAGCGCCAGCACGGCGACGCCGATCGACATGAGGAACAGCAGGAGCGGCAGCCCCGGATCGTCGGCCTTCGCGGCGACGTAGAGGTCCACGCCGAAGAGCACCGCCCCCGCGGCGACGATGGCCCAGACGATCGCGTCCACCCACACCAGCGAGGCCTCGGTGAAGATCCGGTCCTTCTTGACCAGGGTGAGCAGCTTCCAGGTGGCCACGATCACCACCTGGACGCAGAGCACCCAGAAGACCGTGATGGCCGTCAGCGGCCACCTGAGGTACGCCTCGTCCGGGGACTCCTTGGCCATGTAGGCGAACTGCCCGGGCAGCGACATGGTCTGGAACAGGACCAGCACCCCGAACAGCAGCGCGAGGAAGACTTTGAGCGGGCCCACCACTCGATGCACGGTGAGCATGCATCGAGTTTCACTCGTTAGCTATCGAAAGTCAATAGGTGACGGCGGAGGGGAGAGGGGGTCGGTCAGGGGATCGGCCACTCGTGCACCGGGCGGTTGCTGTGCATCAGCTCCACGTAGTGCCGGACCACCTCGCGCAGCGCCTCGGGCCGGTCCAGGTGGTCGGCGGACTCGAACCGGTGCAGCGTCTCCACCTGCCAGGTCGCGCCGTTGCGCCCGGTCAGGCAGCGCTGCTCGACGATGCCGAGCAGCCGGTCCCGCTCGGTCGGCTCGAGCCCCCACCGGTCCAGCCCGTGGTACGCCAGCGGCAGCAGCCGGCGCAGCACCAGCTCGGTCACCGGCAGGTAGCCCAGCCCGGGCCAGAACGCCTGGGCGTCGATGCCGTGCCGGGCACAGTTGGTGAAGTTCTCCTCGGCCGCGCTGAACGACATCTGCGACCACAGTGGCCGGTCCGACTCGGCCAGGGCGCGGACCAGCCCGAAGTAGAAGGCGCTGTTGGCGATGGTGTCCACCACGGTCGGGCCGGCGGGCAGCACCCGGTTCTCCACCCGCAGGTGCGGGCGTCCCTTCAGCACGTCGTAAACGGGGCGGTTCCAGCGGTAGATGGTGCCGTTGTGCAGTCGCATCTCGGCGAGCTTCGGCACGTCCCCGGCCGCCAGGGTCTCCGCCGGGTCCTCCGGGTCGCAGACCGGCAGCAGCGCCGGGAAGTAGCGCACGTTCTCCTCGAACAGGTCGAAGACGCTGGTGATCCAGCGCTCGCCGAACCAGACCCGGGGGCGTACCCCCTGGGCCTTGATCTCCTCGGGGCGGGTGTCGGTGGCCTGCTGGAAGAGCGGCACCCGGGTCTCCCGCCACAGCTCCCGGCCGAAGAGCAGCGGCGAGTTCGCGCCGAGGGCGACCTGGATGCCGGCGATCGCCTGGGCGGCGTTCCAGTAGTCGGCGAACTGGGCGGGGCTGACCTGGAGGTGGACCTGGGTGCTGGTGCAGGCCGCCTCGGGGGTGATGGTGTCCGCGGTGGTGGCCAGCCGCTCCACGCCGCTGATCGAGATCCGCAGGTCCTCGCCGCGGGCGGCGAAGATCTGCTCGTTCAGCAGCGTGTAGCGGGGATTCGCCGAGAGCGTCTCGGCGGTCAGGTGTTCGGGGCGCAGGGTGGGCAGGATCCCGATCATCACCATGTGCGCGTCGACCGTACGGGCCTTCTCCTCGGCCGCGTTCAGGCTGGCCCGGACGTGCTCCTCGAACTGCGCGGTGCCGGTGCCGACCAGCCGGCGCGGCGCCACGTTGATCTCGACGTTGAACTGGCCCAGCTCGGTCTGGAAGCTCGGGTCGGCGATGGCGGCCAGCACGTCGGCGTTGCGCATGGCCGGCTGCGAGTCCTCGTCGACCAGGTTCAGCTCGATCTCCAGGCCGGTCATCGGCCGCTCCACGTCGAACCGCGACTCGCGCAGCATCTCGGCGAAGACGTCGAGGCAGCGGCGTACCTTCTCCCGGTAGCGGGCCCGATCCTCCCGGCTGAAGGTCCGCGTGCCGACGTCCTCGCCCATGGTCACCACCCTGTCACCGCTGGTTCCCCTAACCTCGCACGTCACGGCGGAGCGGGGAAGACCCGAAGGTCCTTTACCTACCCGGCCACGGCCCTCGTGATCCCCGTCGCGTCCGGCGTCCGCGCGCCCCGTCCCGCCCGGCGCGCTGGCTAGCATGGCCGGCGACCCGTGGGGAGAGGCGATGCGCGAGAAGATGACCACGCTGTTCGTGGCGGCGGCGATCGCCGAGGCCTGCTCCTGGCTGGCCCTGCTGGCCGGCATGGCGGTCAAGTACGGCCCGCCGGCCAACGAGATCGGCGTGCACGTCTTCGGGCCGATCCACGGCGCGCTCTTCGTGGTCTACGGCATCCTCGTCCTCGTGGTGGCCCGGCTGCGCCGGTGGCGCCTGCTGACCACCGTGCTGGCGCTGGCCTGCGCGGTGCCGCCGTTCGCCACCCTGGTCTTCGAGCGCTGGGCCCGCCGGCGCGGCCTGCTGGACGACGCCTCGACCCCGGCGCGCAGCCTCACCCCGGTCGGCTGACCCGCCGGCCGACCGCCACGGCCGACCCACGCCGCCCGTTTGCCGGGCCGCGCCGCTCAGCCGGCCAGGAAGTCGGCCAGCACCGCGGCGAGCCGCTCCGGCGCCTCCTCGGCCATGTGGTGCCCGGAGTCCACCGACGCGGCGCGGACGTCGTCGGCCCAGTCCCGCCAGATGGCCGCCGGGTCGCCGTAGAGGTCGACCATGTCGTCCCGCTCGGACCACACGAACAGCACCGGGCAGACGATCCGCCGGCCGGCCGCCCGGTCCGCGTCGTCCGCCGCCCGGTCCGGTCCCAGGCCGGCCCGGTAGTCCTCGCACATCGCGTGCACCGTAGCCGGGTCGTGGATGGCCCGACGGTAGTCGGCGTACGCCTCCTCGCCCATCGCCGCGGGCGAGCCGCCGTACCAGGCGTCCGGATCGACGTTGATCACCCGCTCCGCGGGCCTGTCGAGCTGGCCGAGGAAGAACCAGTGCCACCAGCGGGCCGCGAACCGGGCGTCGCAGCGGGCCAGCGCCTCACCGATCGGCACCCCGTCGAGCACCCCGAGCCGCGACACCCGGGCCGGATGGTCCAGCGCCGTCCGCATCGCCACGTACGCGCCCCGGTCATGGCCGACCACCGCCGCCCGGTCGTGGCCGAGCGCGTCGAGCAGCCCCACCACGTCCGCGGCCATGGCCCGCTTGGCGTACGTGGTGTGCGCCCGGTCGCTCGGTGGCTTCGACGAGCCGCCGTAACCCCGCAGGTCCGGGCAGATCACGGTGTGCCGGTCGGCCAGCAGCGGGGCGACCCGGTGCCAGGTGGCGTGGGTACGCGGGTGCCCGTGCAGCAGCACCACCGGCGACCCCGATCCGCCGTGCCGGACCCGCAGCCGCACCGGGCCGACGTCGATCTCCTCGAGGGTGAATCCGGTGAACATGGCCGCACCGGTGCCCCCGACCGGCCGGGCGGAAACCTCAGCCGAGCGCCGACCAGGCGGCGACCCCGACCAGCAGCAGCGCGCCGAGCGCCGCCTGGAGCAGCAGCGGCGGACCGAGGTGGGACCAGACCGTCGCGGTACGCGGGGTGAGCAGCTGGCCGGTGGTCAGGTTGACGATCCGTTCGATCCGCGGCGGCAGTTCCGGGTCGCGCTGGGGGCGCAGGGTGAGCTGCACGTGGTCCGCGGGGTGCAGGGCGCTCTGCGGCAGGTGGCCGTGCAGTTCCACCTCCAGCAGCCGGTCCGCGCCGTCGCGCAGCCGCAGCGGGGTCACCAGAAACTCGGGCCCCTTCTTCAACTCCTTGAAGCTGCGCCGCGCGCCCCCGCCGCCGCTGCTCAGCAGCGACCGCACCAGCAGCATCAGCAGCCCCATCACGCCCGCCGCGGTGAGCACCGCCACCAGCACCGGCTGGCCCACCCGCACCTCGCGGGGGTAGCCCTCCAGCAACCGGACCACCCGCCCGGTGACGATCCGCTCCGCGGGATGGACCGCGCGCCGGATGTGGAGGTCATTATCCATGATCACCACCGAGAGTCCCGTTTCGTTCACTCATGGTATCGGCTCCCCGGGTTGAACGACATGAATGAACGACGGTCACGCGGGGGCCGTCAGGTGACATCCGGGGCCGCGCGGGTATGCGTGCGGCCGAGCTGGAAAGGGGTCGAGCATGCAGCTGTCCTTCCTGCGCCCGCTCTACAACCGTCCCGGGCCGTGGTGCTCGGTCTACCTGGACGCCTCCCGGGACACGCACGACTCCCGTCCCGCGTTGGACCTGCGCTGGCGGGCCCTCAAGGGCCGACTGCTGGAGCAGGGAGCCGACCCGGCGACCATCGACGCGGTCGAGCGGGTGGTCCGTGGGCACGACCCGATGGCGGGGGACTACGGGCTGGCCGTCTTCGCCACCGGCGGGCGGGTGGTGCTCTCCGAGTACCTGTCCGCGCCGCCGCTGCGGGACCTGGCCAGCTTCGCCACCCTGCCGCACACCATGCCGCTGGTCGCCCAACGCGGTGAGCAGGTCGCCTGGGTGCGGGTGCTCGCCGACCGCAGCGGCGCGGACGCCATCGCGGTCAGCGCCGGCGGAGTGCCCCGCAAGGCGCACGTCAAGGGTCGGGAGAACTTCCAACTGCGCCGGGTCAACCCCGGCGGCTGGTCCCAGTCCCGCTACCAACGGGCGGCGATGGAGGCCTGGCACCACAACGCCGGGGACGCCGTCGCGGCCACCGTGCAGCTGGCCGAGAAGGTGGGCGCCGACGTGGTGGTGGTCGCCGGCGACATCCGAGCCACCGGCATGATCGCCGCCCAGATGCCCGAACGCTGGCAGGACGTGCTGGTCCGCACCGACGCCGGCTCCCGGACCGACGGCGCCGACCCGATGCGGATGGACGACCTCACCGTGCAGACCATCGCCGAGGTCGCCGACCAGCGGATCACCACCGCGCTCGACCGGTTCGGCGTGCAGGAGGACGTCGGCGCGGGCCTGGACGCGGTGGTCTCCGCGCTGCAACGCAACCAGGTCGACACGATGCTGATCGTCGACGACCCCTCCGCCAACGGCAAACTCTGGATCGGCCCGGAACCGACGGAGATCGCCACCGACCCCGCGCAGCTGCTGGACATGTCGGTGGCCGACCCGCAACGGGTCCGCGCCGACGCCGCCCTGCTCCGGGCGCTGGTCGGCACCGACGCCGAGCTGACCGTGCTGGCGCCGGAGGAAGCGCCGGAGCTCACCGACGGCGTCGGCGCGGTGCTGCGCTACGTCGACGCCGGCACCCCCGGGCGGGGCAATGGCTGACCGGACGATCGCCGACCTGGTGGTGGAACGGCTGCGTGCCTGGCGGGTCCCCCGCGCCTTCGGTTGCCCGGGGGAGCCGATCGCCCCGCTGGTGGCGGCGCTGGACCGCGCCGGCGGGGATCCGCAGTTCATCCCGGCCCGGCACGAGGAGACCGCCGCCTTCATGGCGACCGGCCACGCCAAGTTCACCGGGGACATCGGGGTCTGCCTGGCCACCCAGGGGCCCAGCGCGGTGCACCTGCTCAACGGCCTCTACGACGCCAAGCTGGACAGCAAGCCGGTGGTGGCGATCGTGGGCGAGGACGTCACCGGCCCGCTCGGCGGCGCGCACGAGGAGATCGGGCTGAGCCGGCTCTTCGGCGACGTCTGCAACCAGTTCGTCCGGTACGGGCGGACGCCCGAACAGGTGCCCGCCCTTCTCGACCAGGCGTTCCGTACCGCCGCCGCCACCCGCAGCCCGACCTGCGTGGTGCTGCCGCGCGCGCTGCAGGTGGCCGTGGTGCCGGACCTGCTGCCGCAGACCGCGGGCGTGCTGACGGCGACCCCGGGGGAGCCGCTGGCCCGGGTGCTGCCGCACGACGCCGACCTGGACGCCGCCGCGGCGCTGCTGTCCGGCAGCCGGCGGGTGGCGATCCTGGTCGGTCAGGGCGGGCACGGCGCCGCCGACCAGATAGTGGCGCTGGCCGACCGGCTCGGCGCCGGGGTGGCCACCTCGCTGCTCGGCAAGCCGGTGCTGGACGAGCGGCTGCCGTTCCACACCGGGGTGCTCGGCGAGGTCGGCACCACCGCCGCCGCCCAGCTGATGGGAGGCTGCGACACCCTGCTGCTGGTCGGCACGAACGACCCGTGGACGGACTACCTGCCGATGCCGGGACAGGTGCGGACCATCCAGATCGACATCGACGGGCGGCGGATCGGCGCCCGGTATCCCGTGGACGTCCCGCTGGTCGGCGACGCCGGCGACACGCTGAGCGCGTTGCTGGGCCGGGTCGCCGACCGGCCCAACGAGCAGTGGCGGGGGGTCGTCGAGGGCTCGGTGGACCGCTGGCGACAGGCCGCCGCCGAGCGGGCCGCCGCCCCGGCCGAGCCGGTCAACCCGCAGCTCGTACTGCACGAGCTCGCCACCCGGGTGCCCCGGACCGGCTCGGTCGCCGTCGACGTCGGGTCGGTCCTCTACTGGTATGCCCGGCACCTGCAACTGCCCCCGGGCGTCCGCGCCCACCTCTGCGGGACGCTCGGCTCGGTGGGTTGCGCCCTGCCGTACGCGGTGGCCGCCAAGCTGGCCCGCCCGGACGAGCCGGTGATCGCCCTGCTCGGCGACGGCGCGATGCAGCTCAACGGGTTGGCCGAACTGATCACCGTGGCGCACCACTGGCGGGAGTGGCGGGACCCGCGGCTGGTGGTCCTGGTGCTGAACAACCGGGACCACTCGGGGATGGGCGGCGGGCGGCGGCCGACCGGGGAGCTGGCTGACCGGCGACCGGACGTGCCGTACGCCGGTTGGGCCCGGCTGCTCGGCCTGCACGGAGTCCGGGTCGACCGGCCGGACCTGGTCGGCCCGGCCTGGGACGAGGTGCTCGCCGCGGACCGGCCCAGCGTGCTGGAGGCGGTGGTCGACCCCGCCGTGTCGCTGAATCCGCCGGAGCCCGCGCTGGCCGACCTGCGCCGGGTGTTCGCGGACGGCGACGCCGCCCGGCGGGTCCGCGAGCAGACGCTCGAGGCCCAGATGAGCGTGGAGGTCGAGGACGTCGTCTAGGCCCAACGCCGTTCAGTTAGGGCGGCGGTCGGCGTGTCAAGGTGTGCCTGAGACGTGAAGCAGCG
>NZ_JBHSBP010000032.1:0-129256 GCF_042650725.1 Micromonospora sp. GCM10011541 | reverse complement strand
CGGTATGGACGTTACGCCCGTGTCATCCCCACTCGGCCGCCGAACCTTGCTGAGATCACCTCAGTCGACACCGACGTTGAAAGCGTCCCCGAACATGTACACGAACATCAACATGATGATGATCGGCATCAGGACCGCGTTGAAGACCGAGGTCGGGTTCCTGGCGATGTGCTTGAAGTTGCGACGCAACATCACCAACGAGTGGGACTGGGCGCTCATTTCGCGTCCACCTCCGTGGCGTGGCCCGTCAGGGCGAGGAAAACGTCGTCGAGGTCGGGCGTGTGCACGGAGCACTCCTCGGCACTGAGTGAGTGCTCATCGAGCCTGTCCAGCAGAGCCCGAAGCGATTTCGTGCCGCCGTCGCTGGGAACCCGCAAGGTCAGTGCCTCGTCGTCCCGCGTGGAGTCGGTGAGTACCCGCGCGGCCGCGTCGAGTTCGGCGGCGGTGGTGAACCGGAGCCGGACGTGGGTCCCGGGGATCTGGCGTTTGAGCTCGTCGGGAGTGCCCTGGGCGACCAGGCGGCCCTGATCGAGTACCGCGATGCGGTCGGCGAGCTGATCGGCTTCCTCGAGGTACTGGGTGGTGAGGAAAATGGTCACGCCGTCGGCGACCAGGGCACGGATGATCGACCACATCGTGCGGCGGCTGCGCGGGTCCAGTCCCGTCGTCGGCTCGTCCAGAAAGATGATCTTCGGGTTGCCGACGAGCGTCATCGCCAGGTCGAGCTTCCGGCGCATACCCCCGGAGTAGGTCGACGCGGACTTCTGCGCCGACTCCACCAGATCGAAGCGTTCCAGCAGCTCCGTGACGACCCGCTTGCCGTCGCCGGAGACCGCGCGGTTCAGATCCGCCATCAACTGCAGGTTCTCCTGCCCCGTCAGCAGCTCGTCCACCGCAGCGAACTGACCGGTGACTCCGATCGCCGCGCGCACCGCCTTCGCCTCGGTTGCGACATCATGGCCAGCGACGCGGACCGTGCCACCGTCGGCTTTCATCAACGTGGTCAGCACGTTCACCGTCGTCGTCTTACCCGCCCCGTTCGGGCCGAGTAGGGAGAACACCGTTCCCGCGCAGACATCAAGATCGATGCCGTCGAGCACGACCTTGTCCTTGTAGGCCTTTCGCAGTCCTGAGACCGCAATCGCTGAAGTTGTCATGCGGCCAACTATCGGGACCCGGCCTGTCACCCCCCTGACACGCCCCTGACACGACCACTGACAACGTGGTCTGGGCGATTGACTTCCAGTTCGACGCGACCACTGACGGCCGTCCGATCAAGATCGCGAACGTGATCGACGAGCACACCCGGCAAGCCCTCGGCGGTCAGGTCGCCACCGGCGACGATCTCGTCGCCGAGCTCGGCCGCATCGCCGCCACGCGGGGGCGGTGGCCGGTGGCGATTCGTTGCCACAACGGCCTCGAGCTGATCTGCCAGGCCCTGCAGACGAGTGCGCCGGGCGGGTGGGGCTGTCGTTCATCGACCCCCGGCTGCCCGTGGCAGAACCCGTACGTCCCTCGCTGTCGAGCTCGTGCCACAACGTTTGCCCTGTCCTCCAAAGGCACTTTGAGGGCGGGCGGTCTGGGCTGATAGCTTCGTCGGTCGTGGACAGCGCTGATGACCTACAACTCGCGTTCGACACGTCGGATCTGGCGGCGGACCTCGCGCTCGCTTACTTCGAGTCTGGCGTTTCGGCAACGCTGAAGGCCGACGGCACACCAGTCACGGAAGCCGACCGGGCAGTCGAGCGATTGTTTCGCGAGACGTTGTCTGCGGCGAGGCCAGAAGATGCGCTCCTCGGCGAGGAACTTGGTCAACTCGGTGAGTCCGATCGGGTCTGGATCATCGACCCGGTTGACGGCACGTCGTTCTTCAGTCGGCGTGACCCGAACTGGCGAGTTCACATTGCGCTGGAGGTTGCCGGGAGCACTGAGATCTCGGTCGTCACCGCTCCTGCGCTGCGACGCTGCTGGTGGGCGACCCGAGGCGGCGGTTCTTTCGAGTCGTCCTGGCCACGCGAGGAGGCCGAATCGAAGCGCCTTGAAGTCAGCACCACTTCGATGTTGGCTGATGCTCGGCTCGATGCTCTGGACGATGCGTCCAGAGCCCGTCTCCCACCGAGCGCGGCCCGCGCACCGGCAAGCCCCCTCCCGCTCGTCGAGCTTGTTCGTGGCGAAATCGATGCCTTCTTGGTCGAGCGCTACCACATCTGGGATCACGCGCCATGGATTCTTCTCGTCGAGGAAGCGGGCGGCCGTTTCACCGATCGAACCGGAGGACATGCGGGCGATCAAGGCGGTGGCCTGTACTCCAACGCCAACTTGCACAGTCACTTGCTCACCGCGCTTCAATACCCGGCGCGCCCCTGACCGCCGGGACCAAGCGACCTCCGGCGGTGACAGTTGATGCGGCGCGGTCTCGGCGACGGGATGGCGTTCCGCGTCATGAGGTCAAGTGCGAGCCCAGGGGACGGGGGTGTGCGTCTGCGGCATATCGGGCGCTGACGGGATCCACGTACTCTCCGCTATCGCCGCGCCGACATCCATGAAGTCCTGCTGAGCCTGGCCTGCGCCGCCATCTGCCTACGGACACTCCACAATTCAAAGTGAAACGATCTCTAAAGCCTCTGGACCAGTAGACGGGGTCTGGTCACGTGCTGCTAGTACGTCGCCGACGTGATGGGTGACTCTCGTGGCAGTCTCCCATTCACGCTCCGACGGTTACCGGGACTGTTGATGGCGTCGGTGCCCGCGTCTTGGTTCTGTGTTGCTGACCAGTTGGCAAGCAGGCGTAGTCCGTCTTCGGAGGCGGTGCCCGGTTCGGTGCCGTAGGCGACCACGCTCAGGCCGTCGTCGGCGCCCAGTTCCAGCACTTCGAAGGTCAGGTGCAGCTCGCCGATGACCGGGTGTCGGAGGCAGGGGTGTCCGCACATGCCGCCGACGGCGCGAGGGCGGATAACCGTTGGAGGTCATGCCGCCGGGTCGGGCAGCATCGGGCGCATGATGCTTCTCGTTCCCTGCGACCCGCTGCGGCCGCGCCGTCCGGATGAGCATTTTGCGCCGGAGGCGCAAGCGGCTCGAGAAGCCGGCTTGACCGTTGCTGTGGTTGACCACGACGCGCTGGCCCGAGGCGATGACGCAGAGCGGGCGGTGGCGCCCGTGCCCAGCGGCGGCACGGCCATCTATCGAGGCTGGATGCTACGCAGCGAACGGTACGTCCGTTTCACGGACGTGCTCGCCAAGCGGGGCGTGACCGTCCGCACGACTGCCGAGCAATATCGGCGGGCGCACGAGTTGCCCGGCTGGTATCCCACGCTGGCGGCGGTCACGCCACGCTCGGCGTGGACTACGGGCGCAGACCGGGCGGACTTCGACGAGGCTCGGCTTGCTTTCGGTGCGGGCCCGGCCGTCGTGCGTGACTACGTGAAGTCGATGAAGCACTACTGGGACGAGGCTGCGTTCGTTGCGGACGTCGGAGATGGGGACGCCGCGTGGAAGGTCGCCAGCCGGTTGCGGCAGCTGCGGGAGGACAACTTCGTCGGCGGGTTCGTGCTGCGCGAATTCGAGCCGTTCACCTCCGCGGAGGTGCGGACCTGGTGGGTGGATGGCGGGTGCGTCCTGATCGGGTCGCACCCGGACACCCCACACGACCAACCGCCGGGTGAGATTGACCTGGGCTGGCTCACACCGCTGATCGGCGCATTGGGCCTGCCGTTCGTGACGGTGGACCTGGCGCTGCGCGCCGACGGCGTGTGGCGGGTATTCGAAGTGGGCGACGGGCAGGTCAGCGATCGGCCAATCAGCATCGAGCCAGCCGTGATCATCGCGGCAGTGGCTGGAAGATCCAGCTGAGCGGAAGCAACCACCCACAGAACTTCCCGGGATCGGCCTCACTCGATCGTTGACACGCCCCAGAGAAGTTGCTTGCCTCCTTACCCTAAGCGGTCCTGCTGCTATCGGTAACCCCGCTTGAGCAGGTACTTGGCTCCTGCCTCGAAGCCCTCGGGGCTGAGCAGTTCGAAGCCGAAGGCGTCGGCGAGCCGGTCGGTCGTGTTGAACGCGGCGCAGACCGCCAGCGCGTCCTCGACCTGCTGGCGTGAGACACCTGCGGACAGCACCTGCCGCATGTCCTCGGCGCCCACCTTTCCCTCCCGGGTCAGCTTGCCGAGCATCCGCAGCGTTGCCCGGAGCCCGTCCTCGACGGGGGCCGATTCCAGGTCGGCCAGCACCGCATGAACCTTCGCGCCGTCCTGGTACGCCTGCCCCGCCGTCGCGGTGTGCGCGCCGACGCAGAACGCAGACTCGTTTACCTTCGACACGAAGGCCGCCATGAGCTCTCGGTCAGCCACCGTCCAGGCGGAAGGCCCACGCATCGCCTCGTGGGTGAACTTCTTCGCCCGGGCGCCGTAGAAGCCGGGCCGGTAGAAAACCAGCTTGGCGGCGTCTGGTACTGGGTGCCCGGAGAACACCCGGATAAGCCCGAACAGCAACTTGGTCCCGGGGCCGTAACCGCGGTTGAGGATGTCAAGTCGCATTATCCGCCTCCCCGTTGACGGTTGCCTCCGCCAGGGCTGCCAGTCCCGCTTCATACAGCCGGGCGGACTGGCCGACCGCAGCGGATATCACCAGCTCGAAGAGCTGGTCCTCGCTGAAGCCCGATGCCTTTGCCGCAGCGAAGTCCGCGTCGGTGACCTGCGCCGGCCTCGTGGCGACCTTGCCGATCAGCGCGTGCAAGGGCGGGGGGATGTCGGCGTTGCTGAAGGCACGAGCTCGCTGCTCCGGAGATGCCCTGCCCTCTCCGTTCAGGACGCGATCCACCAGGGCTCGGTGCGCTGCTCGCTTCTTGTCCTCATCCGGCACGGCGCCCTCCGCCTCCTCTCCAGCTCGGCGATCTGCCCTCATGTACACAACGTCGGCGAGCGACACGCTAGGCAACGGGCCTCGGCGGCTTCGCCGAGTGGAGGCTGGGCAGCAGGCTCACCCGGCCGTCATTGCAGCAGGGTATTGGTCCCAGGTCCGGCCGTCTAGCTCGCGCCCGCCTGCTTTGGGAGTTGACCCGCCGATCTGCTTGAGGAAGAACGGGACACCGGCGGCGAGGCAGCGATCACGAATCTCCCGGACCCAGGTCGACGAACTCCTCCAGCGGCACTCGTCGACCTGAAAACCGAATTGGAGGACAAGTGATGACCAGCACCACGCGTACCGTCCAGGGCGACCGGATCTACATCCAGGCCACGCCGAAAGCGGTCTGGACGGCGATCACGGACCCGTAGTGGAGCGAGCGGTACGGCTACCGGTCGCCCGCCCACTACGAGCTGCGCCCCGGCGGCCGGTACCGCGGCCTCGCGAGCCCTGAGATGACGGCCGCGGGCGTGCCCGAGGTGGCCATCGAGGGCGAGGTCGTCGAGGTCGACCCGCCGCGCCGGCTGGTGCAGACCTGGCACCCAGTCTGGGGCTCGGAGGCCGCCGCCGAGCCGGCCACCCGCCTGACCTACGAGATCGACGAGACCAGCCCCGGCGTCACCCGGCTGACGGTGCTCCACGACGTGCCGACGCGCCCAGCGTGGAAGCGATGGTAGCCGGGGAGGTGCCCAACGCCGGCGGCGGCTGGAATGAGGTGCTCAGCGACCTCAAGACGCTGCTCGAGACCGGCAAGCCGCTGGCCTGCTGACCCGGGATCCGAGGAGACGGTGATGACGAGCAAATCTTCCGCCGTGTCCGACAACGCGGAACCGCTGGTCGCGCCGCCTTCCCTCGGCACCCTGGGCTGGATTCAGATGTCCGCGTTCATCGTCGCGGGCCTGCTCAGCGTTGCATACGCCGTCGGGTTGCGGCGGGTGCTGCGCCCCGGCCCGGCGGGCACCTGGGGGCCATCGCTTTTCGGTGTCTTCGGCCTCGGCCTGATCGTGGGCGGACTCAGCTTCCCGCCCGGCGCCCCCGAAGGCAACCCGGACCCGATGAGCTGGCACGGCATCGGGCACGCGATCGCCCCGCCGCTCGCCTTCACCGCCCTGGTGCTGGCCTGCTTCGTTGTGGTCCGCCGGGCCGTCATGATGCGGCAGCAGGGCTGGGCGGCCGACAGCGCGGCGATCGGAGTCGTCGCCTCGTGCTGGTGGCCTGGCCCGGCCAGGAGGGGCTCAGCGTACGACTCGCCGTCGCGGTCACCCTTGCCTTCGCCTGGACCACCACGCTGGCGCTCCGCCTGCTCTTGCCAGCCGGCTAACAGAACGAATTTTGGAGGGGTACCGGTCGGCGGCACCTGCTGCCGGTCAGGCCTGCAAGTGCCCCAGCTGATCGGATCCGTGGCTCTGTCCGACTCCCTGAAGCCTGAACCAGGCGTCCTGATCCTCCCCACGAGACTATGAGCGACGGCGGGTAACGGTTGGACTCAGCGGGACCAGACAAGATCGGCCCCTGACCGCGTTTCTTCTGGTCAGGGGCCGTTCTCGCACCTGGTGGTGGGTAGAGGATCGAACCTCTGTAGCTTTCGCGACGGTACGTCGCAGGCGATAGGCCCTGGACCCTGACCGGCTGGCATGGTGATCGCCGCCTGGCTCGCCGCGCAACTCCTCGTGCCAGCGGCGGGAACACACCGGGCGATCGCCGTGGATGGCAAGACGTCGCGCGGCTCCTGGACCGGCGACACTATTGCCCGGCACGTCTTCGCCGCCGCAGAACCAGGCCACCGGTGTCGTGCTGGCCAGTACCGACGTCGCGGCAAGACCAACGAGATCACCCGCTTCGCACCCCTGCTCGACCAGCTCGGCGACCTCGGCATGCTTGCGTGAGTGTCCCCGGATCGCAAGGCGCCGAGGCATGGGCAGGTCGGCGGCGCAGCTGTCGCCGAGAGTGCTCGGCAGGGGCAGCTGCTTTGGCTCCCCGCCGACGTTCGTAGCCCCGTCGCGCCCCTCGGTCGCCGTACAGAAGACAAGTACAGCAACGCACCGGACCGCTGGAACCTCCAACCAGCCAGCCGGGGCTTGTGGCCGGCGCACGAAACCGTCAGCGACCACCTCGCCCGCAATCCATAGGTTCAGGGTTCGAGTCCCTGGCGGCCCACTCCACCGCAGGTCATGTAAGGAGGCCCTGACCGTGCTCAGCGATACCGCGATCAGGGCCAGTACAGCAGCGAAATGCAGCAGTAGGCCCAGGTAGCGCCAGGAAGCCTGGCCGTCAGCGGGCGCCGGCGGGCAGTTCGGGACTCGCCGAAATGCTGAGCGGTGCGGTGGTGGGGCACTCCACCAGGTCGGCCGGATGGGCTGCGCCGACCGGTTCATCTCTGACGGTGCGGTCGTAGACGAGCCGGAAGCAGTGCGGCAGGACCAACTGCTCACCAGTGCGCCGATTCCACGAGTCGACGATCGGGGTGCGGCCGTGCACGCGAATCACCAGGACCACCCCGTCGCCCGTGTCGGGTGTCGATCCGCTGACCTGCATCACCTCGACGCCCTTCACTCGTCCGGCAGAGCGGATGAAAAGGTCGGCCCGGTCGGCATGGTCGTACTCGATCATTCGCTGCACGTCGCGCGTCTGCTGCCACGCGTCGTCCCTGGTGCGCTCCTTCGCCTGAGCCAGGTCCTTGCCGTCCTGCCAGCCACCGCACCCGGTCATCAGCATGAGCATCGTGCCCGACACCGCCAGGATTCTCCCGGCCTTTCTCCGCCGCATGGCCTGATTCTGCCGGGACAACCTGACGACGGCTGCCCCGCCCGGTCCTGACCCGTCCTCGCGAAGCACCTGACCGAACCGGCGAGACACCTTCATCGGTCGAGCACCTTGCCGAGTCGCTTGAGCGCGTCGCGGGTGGCCGCCGAGGACACCACGGTGTAGATCTCCATCGTGATGGCGAACTGCACGTGTCGAAGAATCTGCATGGCCACCCGAGGATGCACGTCCAGATCGGCGAGCAGAAGGGCACTTCGGGATCGGCGTTGCCAGACCACCAGACTGCGGTCAGCAGCAGTAGCGCGACCGGGGCTTGCACGTGCCTCGCCGGCCCGGCTGCCGTCGCCCAGAGACATGGAATGGATGGGCTGGCAGATTCTTCACCGGACGCGGTCGATCCGCTATTGGGTCGACTATGACCCTTTCGTCGGTACCGGGGCATCGATCACCTGAGCTGTCTGACTCCACGGGGCCTTCCGAGCAGCCGCGCGGCTTCCAACTGCAGCCCCGCGAGATTCACATCTGATGCAACCCCCGGAGCCAGACCCTGCGTGACTATCCCGACTCGAGAATCGGAGGCATCGGATGAGCGATCGTGACGCCGCGTTCGCGGCGTACTTCGCGGCACGATCAGACGCGATGCGCGGGACCGCCTACCTGTTGTGCGGCGACTGGCATCGGGCGGAGGACCTGGTCCAGTCCACGTTCACCAAGCTGTACCTGGCCTGGAACCGGGCATCCCGGCACGAGGTGCTCGACGCGTACGTACGGCAGATCCTGTTGCGAACCTTTCTCGATGAGCGGCGCCGCGGCTGGTGGCGACGGGAACGCGTGGACGGTGAGGCGACGGAACAGGCCATGACCGCGGACTCGCCGGAAGAGCGGCTCGTGCTGTTGCGGGCACTGACGGACGTACCGCCGCGCCAGCGGGCGGTGCTGGTCCTCCGGTACTGGGAGGACCTGTCCGTCGAGGAAACCGCGTCGCTGCTGCAGTGCTCGCCCGGAACGGTGAAAAGCCAGGCGGCGCGGGGCCTGGAAACGCTGCGCCGGCTGCTGGCACCTACTTTGGCCGCTACAGGGAGGCAATTCGATGAATGAGGACGAGTTTCGAGGAGCGCTACGCCGCACCATGGCGGCAACCAGTCCACCCCAGCCGATGAGCACGGCCGACGCGCTGGTCGCCGGTCGCCGCGCCCGCTTCCGCCGCCGTGTCGTCTCGTTCTGCGCCGGGTCGGCGACAGCGGTCGTGCTGGTCGCCGCCGTCGGGTTCACCGGCGTGTTGGGCAGCGGGAGTCGCTACAGCCCGGCGGGTACGAAGCCGTCATCCAGCAGCACGGTCGATCCGAGGAGTCGCCCGTCGCAGGTGGAGTGGACCGCGGGCAAGGAGCAGGCACAGGCAATGCTCAACGAGCTCATCGCCGTCGTACCCGCCGGATACACCGTGGTCGAAGACTCGTTGAATCCGGTTGCGATGGTTCCGATGGGTTCGATGGGGACGGCTGGCCGCCCTACCTGGATGGGCGACTGGGTGTACCAGGCGTCGTTCTCGATACGTCAAGGAAAGCAAACGGGTCTGGTACTGGTCGAGGTGCACACCGGGCACTCCCCACTCACCCGGTTGCAGGGTGACGGCTGCGAGTTGACGCTACAGATCTACCCCTCCTCCCGCGGACAATGCCAGCTGGTGACCGTCGGCCAGGCGAAGGTAGGGGTGGCCCAATCCCACTGGAAGAACGAGGACCCCCCGCAGTTCGCCCAGTGGGCCGGGTACCGGCACCCCGATGGGGCGGTGGTCAAAGTCGCCCAGATCTCGAGCCCCGACCCCTACGCGCACCGCTTCGGAGTCCTGCCAGAGCTGAAGAAGCTGCCGTTCACCGTCGAGCAGCTCGCGGAACTCGCCGCCAGCGACCGATTCCACGTCGATTGAGACTCGACACGACGGGTGGGGGCGCGGGATCCCCGCGCCCCCACCCCCTTGTCGCGGAGCCGCTACCTCATGGCGGGCTGGCCGGCGAAGATCAGCAGCGTCACCAATCGGCCGCGGCCCGCTGGCTAACACCGCGCAGGGACGGGACTGCCCGACCGAGAAGATCTTCGCAAGATCAGGGGTCAGGGTCATGGCGGCTTGACATCAATCATTGACATCAACGGCGGCGGCCCAGGCCACACGTGCCCGTACGGATCTCGCGTCGGCCCTGGACCCAATGGCCGTCAGCGGACATTGCGACTCTTGCCGGAAGCGCCTTGTGAGACGTCTGAGTTAGCAGGGGCAGGGTCACGCGTCAGGCGGGACTGTCGGTCCAGCCGTCGAACATGCCTGCGTACGGGTCACGTTCGCCTGTCATGGGGTCCAGACCGGCCCGGAAGCGACGATGCTGTTCCCGCCAGTGCACGTCGCCCATCGATACACGGTGCGGGGCGACCTGCCCGAGGGTCAGCGCGTCAAGGGCAGCGGTGCCTTCGACCCAAAGGCGCGCCGTTTCCAGGCGACGATCACGGTCACCGGCGGGAAATACCCCTCGGCCGGGAGTCGGATCGTGATCGGCGCCGACAGCTATGTGCGGCCGGCCGACGAGAAGGACTGGGTGCACGTCGACCTGAAGCGGGTGAGGCGGGACGATCCCTTCCTGCGCTTCGACTGGCTCGACCCGACCGGCCTGAAGAAGTTCACCTCGACCATCGCCTCAGTGCAGCGGACCGGCCCGCACTCTTACACCGGCCGCTTCGACCCGGATGGTAAAGACGTCAAGTCGTTCCTCCCCGTGGGCGCACCGAGTGTCGTCTCGATCGGCATGCCCCTGTCGCCGTTCACGATCACGACCGACGACCAGGGCTGGGTCACCTCGATCAGGGCGGAGCTCACCCCCAGCACGGGCCTGAAGCTGACGATGACCACCACGATGAGCGATCACGGGAAGCCGCTGAAGATCAAGGCACCAGCGCGGGCCGGGGAGGCCGCCGACTTCTACTACGACTAATGACGCTCCCGGCCGCGGTGGCGCTCCACCTTGTCACCCTGGGGCAGGCCCGCACCACGGTGTGTGGGTCGACGGCGGACGGGATGGCACAAGCAGCGAAGCGGGCGGCTGTGGTCAGCGCAGTGCCGCCAACTCGAAGTGCTCGCGCAATTTGTCGGCGTACGGCCTGCGGCGTTCGGCGGTCACGAACTCCGCGTAGGGGCGTGAGGCATAGAAATCGTCGCCGGCATATCGAGGGAAGACGTGAACGTGGTAGTGCCAGGCGTCTTGGTTCCCGCATGGCTCGTTGTGCTGGCGGACTGAGGTTCCGTCGCATCCGTATGTCTGTCTGATGGCGATCGCGACGTTGCGTACCAGGTCGTGGACCGCGTGCCCGTAGCGAGAGGGCAGGTCGTACAGGTTCTCGTGGTGGGCGTTCGGTACGACGACCACGTGCCCGTGGTTGTTCGGCCACCAGCGCGGCGGGATGAAGGCGGTAGCCAACTCGTCACGCCGCACGATGTCGCGCTGGATGTTTATTCGCCGCTCGTCTTCGCCGCCCGCCACCAGACGGCAGAAGGGGCACACGTAGTCGTCCGGCTCGTGGTTGAACATGACATACCCCTCGTGGTGGGTGAGCCTTGGCGCAGAGCGCCGCGACCATACAGCCGTGCCCAGAGTCCCGAGCCTGGCGCGGCAGTACAGCGCCGAAGTAGAGCAACCGACCTTACTGCCAGCCATCCGAGCGCAACTCAGGCAGGCTACTCACCAGCGCATCCGGCTCCATCCAACCGCGGCGCGGTTAATTCATAGGTTTAGGGTTCGAGTCCCTGGCGGCCCACTCCTCCGCAGGTCAGCGGCCCTGACCGGGATCGCTGTCGCCGCGATCAGGGCCGGTACAGCAGGGCCGCTACCAAACGCGGGGCGGTTCAGAGGCGGCCGTCCCGGTCTGGTCGCGGTTGTAGTAGGTCGAACGGGGTGGGCAGTGGCAAGATTGCGCCATGGCCAACCTCATCTACTCGGCGATCGCCTCGCTCGATGGCTTCACCGCTGACGGCAACGGCGACTTCGACTGGGCGGCGCCCGACGAGGAGGTGCACGCCTTCGTCAACGACAAGGAACGGCCGGTAGGCACCTACCTTTACGGGCGCCGGATGTACGAGACGATGGTCTACTGGGAGACCGCCTCCGCCGGCGACGACCAGCCGGCCGTCGTGCGTGACTACGCGCGGATCTGGCAGGCGGCCGACAAGGTCGTCTACTCGTCGACGCTGGATGCGGTCTCCAGCGCGCGGACCCGGCTCGAGCGGGAGTTCGACCCGGACGCCGTCCGCCGGCTGAAAAAAGCTGCGGAGCGCGATGTCACCGTCGGGGGTCCGGGACTCGCGGCGCACGCGCTCGCGGCCGGCCTGGTGGACGAGTGCCACCTCTTCCTCAACCCCGTCGTGGTGGGCGGGGGGACGCGCGCGTTGTCCGCCGGTCTCCACCTTGAGCTGGAACTGCTGGAAGAGCGCCGGTTCGGCAGCGGCGTGGTCTACCTGCGATACCGGGTCGGCTAGAGCCTGTACCGAACTCGTCGGCTGTGGTGCTTGATCTGGTCGGCTGTGTCGAGACGAGCGCCGCGCTGGGGCTGGTGCATCGCCGCGGGTGGGTGAAAATGACGGCATGCCGAGCCGTCTTGCCGTCATCGCCATCGACGCCATCCGACCACAACTGATCGCCGACTTTTGGTGCTCGGTTCTCGGCTGGCAGGTTGTTGATGAGGATGCTGAGGTGATCACCATCGCAGCCTCCGACCGTTCCTGGCCGATGATCGACGTGGTGGCTGTGCCAGAGGGCAAGGTGATCAAGAACCGGTTGCATTTCGACCTGCGTGCCGACGGCGGGTCCACCGCGGAGGAGCTTGACCGGTTGCTCACCCTCGGTGCACGACGCGTCGACCTGGGACAGCCCTCCGACGCGAGCTGGGTCGTGCTTGCTGATCCTGAAGGCAACGAGTTCTGCCTGCTATCACGTCCTGTGCAGGAGCTCTAGGACAGCTTCCAGTCAAGCGGGCTGGGGCAGATATCGAAGTCGGCCGAGCGGGTGCAGGTGTCGAAGTTGCGGCGCGTGTCGCCAGAGTGACCGGCGGATAGCCGCTGCTGGATCGATGGCCGGCCAATGTGGTGAAATAGTGCGCACGTGACTCTCTCCAGGGCAGCGACGCCAGGCCCCGTGCGCGGCGCGGGGGTGGTGACAGCCAGGGAGGCGGCGACATGTCCGGCGCGCAGTTGTACGACACCATTGGAGCCACTTATACCGTGACTCGGCGCACCGAGCCGCGGATCGCCGCAAGGGTCTGGGCTGCGCTCGGCAATGCGCGGACGGTATTGAATGTCGGGGCTGGTACCGCCTCCTACGAGCCCGCCGACCGTGACGTCACCGCGGTGGAACCGTCGGCGCTCATGCGTGCGCAGCGCCCCGCAGGCGCAGCGCCGTGCGTGGCTGCCGCTGCGGAGAGCCTTCCGTTCGAGGACCAGTCCTTCGACGCAGCGATGGCTTTTGCCACCATCCATCACTGGCAGGACCCGATCGCGGGCCTGCGCGAGATGCGGCGCGTTGCTCGCAGCGTGGTGGTGTTCACGCACGACACCAGTGACACCGGATGGCTTCGTCGGTTCTGGCTTACTCGCGATTACCTTCCTGAAGTCGCGGACCTCCTTGTCGACCGGCCTTCGCTGACCGAGCTGGCCAGCGCGATCGGAGCCCGCGTGGAGCCGGTGCTCATCCCGTGGGACTGCGCTGACGGCTTCTTCGAGGCCTACTGGCGCCGGCCGGAGGAATACCTCGACGAGAACGTTCGTCGCGGGGTATCGGTCTGGGCCAGAGTCGGGCCGGACGCCGAGCAGAGGGCAGTGCACAGCCTCCGTGATGATCTCGCCTCAGGTCGGTGGGCAGAACGCAACCGCGACCTCGTCGATCTCGATGCAGCAGAGCTTGGCCTTCGCCTGCTGATCGCCTGAACCCGCCACATCCGGGTACGACTTCTCTGCCCGAAGCCATGGGCAGTCCAGGCCCCACTCGCATCGGTCAAACGGTTAGGGTGCATCACTGTTGGCTGATTGGCTAAGCGATCCTATGTGCTACGTTGTCGGTCGTGTCCTTGCTGCGTCTGGGTCCGGCTGCGGAGTACGTCGGTGTTCATCCTGTGACCCTGCGCCGGTGGGCGGATGAGGGACGCGTGGCGGTGACGTGGGTCGGCCGGGAGCGTCGTTTCGACTCTTCCCTGCTCGACGTGTTTGTCGGACGCGTTGAGGCGGTACGGCCGCGCCGTGAGGCGTTGTATGTACGGGTGTCTGGTTCGATTGGCCAGGAGTCGTCGCTGGTGGCCCAGGAGGCAGAGTTGCGGGCTACGGCTGCCGGCGAGGTGGTGGCCGTGTTCAAGGACCGGGCGTCTGGGTTGCGGGAGAACCGGCCGGGACTTGCCCGGCTGCTGAAGGCAGCGGCGGCGGGCGAGTTTACGGTGGTGAGAGTGACGCACAGCGATCGGCTGGCCCGGTTCGGCGGCGCGTGGTTGACCGCTCTGCTTGCCCGTGATGGGGTGAGCGTCGAGGTGTTGCATGCGAAGGGTTCGGCCGGTGGGGTCGAGGAACTCTTGGATGATTTCATGTCCCTGGTGGCCACGTTCGCGGGCCGGATGTATGGGATCCGGTCTCGTGAGGCCAGGCGTCGGCTGCTGGCAGCCGCGGGTGGGGACGTTGGGTAGTGACGGGTTCCGTGCTGACGTCGACCGCGACGTGCACTGCGTACCGGGCGGTGTGTGGCGGTAAGCCCGACGCGCCCGGTGTGCAGGGGCCGGTGGGTGGGCGGATATTGGCCGAACGGGTGGGGTGGCTGGCGGACCTGGTTCGGGGCATGGCCGACGAGGTGATCGCTGCGCATTGGTCGGATGGGGACCGTGCGGTTCTTGCGGGTGGGGTGGGCGCTGATGGGAGGCGTCTGCCGGCCAGTGGGTGGATGGCGTTGCGCCGGCTTGGTTGGGGTGCCGTGTCGCCGGCGGGTGTGGTGGTGTCGGACCGGGTTCGCCGCATCGCTGAGGAGGAAGCCGCCCGCGCTCTGCGGTTGGGATGCCACCGTCGTGCGGTTGTTGCCGCACTGCTGGCCACGTGGCCCGCTGATCCGTTCGCCCGTACCGAGGGCGAATGGTCGGCGTTGCGGGCGGTGCTGTCCGAAGGATGCGATAACGCGACGATCCGCAACCGCACCCGGCAGATCGCTGGTTACATCGGCAGGCATGCGCGGCTGCCGGCGGGGCTGTGTGAGTTGGAGGGTCCGCCGGCCGTGGCGCGGCAGGTGAGCCTGGCCGCGGCCGATCGGCAACAGGTTGTCGTGGACCGGGTCGACGGCCGCATGGTGCGGGTGTGGTCGCAGCTTCCCGTGTGTGCGGCGCCGGTCTCGTACCGCGACTGGGTGTGGCATGCCTTCGACGTGGTGTTGCCGGCAATCGTGCCCGCCTGGGTGAAGGTGTGCACGCCGACGCTGCGGCCCGGCGATGGCAAGGTTCGCGTTGACCTGCCCTGGCAGACCCCGCACACCCCGCCGCCGTTGGACGGGCACACTCGCGCGCTGGGTGTCGACTGGGGTGTGAACACCCTGCTGACCGCGACCGTGGCCGACCTCGACCGGGACGGCTGCGTGGCGGTGCGGGGGCGTCCGTTACGGTTCGACGCGACCGGTGTGTCGGCGAAACTGGTGCGGCTACGCCGCCACCGCGAACACCTGAAAACCAAAGCCGACCATGTGACCTGGCTGCGGGACGGCCGCCCCGCCGACGTCCCCGCCGACCCGGCCCTGACGGGAAAGCTTGTCCGCCTCGAGGCCGAGCACACGGCGGTGTGCGCCCGGATCCGGCATCTCAACAAGGCTCTTGCCTGGTCGGCGGCGCGGTGGCTGGTCGACCACGCGACCGCGGTCGGCGCCACCGTCATCTACGTCGAGAACCTCGCCACCCTCGAGGCCGGTGGCGGGTCACGCAGCCTCAACCGGCGACTCTCCGGTGCGGTACGCGGCGCCGTGTTCACCGCCATCGCCCACCTCGCCGCGAAAGCCGGTATCGCCGTCGTCACTGTTCCCGCCCGTGGCACCTCGTCCGGCTGTCCCCGCTGCGGCCGCGCGATCAAGCACGTCAAAACACCGGAGCGCAGCGCCGCCGGGTACCGGTGGGCCACCTGCTCGTGTGGCCTGTCGATGGACCGTGACCACGCCGCGTCGCAACGGATCGCCGCCCGGGGCCTGGCCAACCAGACCAAAACCCTCCGCGACCGTAACGGCAACGCCGCGATCCGGACCGCCACCGACACACCCGTCCGTCACCGGGCCCGTCGACCAACCCGAGCCGCCACTGTCGGACCGCAGCGGGATCGACGTAAAACCCTACCCACCCCGAAGCAGACCCGACCTGCAACGGTCAAGGCTTCACGCCTGCTGCCCTTGCGACGGCAGGTTCCCGCCCCGGCAGGCTCCCCACCGGGATCTGCCGGCAAGCGTCCGGCGGGACGGACACCCCAGGAAACCAACCCGCCAGGGCCGGTACGCCAGGTGCCGCACACGATTTCCACCACTACCCAGCGACACCCACACCGGGTTCGCGGGGCAGTCCTCGGCCGCGGCTTCCACCGCCACGTGCACGCCACCCCGATCACCGACCGGGACGCTCGCACCGGCGAAACATCCGCCTCGCTGAGGATCACATAGGAAACCAGAGACGCTTCGCTGGACACGGTGCGGTAAAGGGTCGAAGGTCCTCGGGCAGCCGCAGGCCCACGGCGGCCTCAGCGGCGCGGATGTCCTCCTCCGAATGCCCGGCACCGAGGTCGGGCGTGCGCCCAGCGCTCCACCTGCACGTGGCCGTGCCCAGCAGCCGAGCGGTGACCTCGCCGACCCGTTTCAGGCTCGCCGCCGGCCCCGCCGCTCGCCAGCGCGGGACCGGGTCCTGTGGAGAACTTCGGCGTGGAAAACGCCCTGATCATGGCCGAATCTGCTAGCCCCCTGGGAGCTGCGGTTGTCGCCAGGCCCGCCGACCGTGTCCCACGAGCGAATAGCACACGAACCGCCAGAGGGTCCGTTCGCGGCCTGCCGCCGACGTCACGGTGGGGGAGTAGCCGCCCGTCGCCAGTCCGCGCAGGTCGACGATCCCGTGGTGGGGCTGGCTGAGCTTGGGGCGTAGGTGGTCTGGGGCGTCGCGGGCGGCGACGTGATCAGCGTCCTCCCTCGCTGGCTGGTCGTACGCCACCGGTGGCGCGAGCCGCGGGCGGATTCGTTGTCGCGGATCTCCGCCCGAGACGGCCTCCTTTGTACCCACGATGACGTGGGGGGCGAATGATGAGACGCGTTCACGGCCGGCGCAGGCGGGGCTGGAGGTGACTCCCGCCCGCCCGCGGGCAAGCGCGGCGGCGGCACCGGTGCTGCGTCGGCCGGTCGCGCCGATGCTCGCGGCGCCGGTCGACGCGGTGCCCGAGGGCCCCAGCTTGGTGCACGAGCCGAAGTGGGACGGGTGGCGGGCGATCGCCTTCCGCGACACCGACGGGGTGTACCTCCAATCGCGGGCCGGCCGGAACCTGACCACCTACTTCCCGGACATCACCCGCGCGATCCGGACGGCCATCCCGCCAGGCGTGGTCCTCGACGGTGAGCTGATCGTCTGGGAGCGCGGCCGAACCAACTTCGCGCAGCTGCAGCGACGAGTCACCGCCGGCAGCGCCCTGCTGCGCCTGGCACGCCAGTGCCCCGCCCACTACGTGCTGTTCGACCTCCTCGCGGACGCCGGCGGACAGGTGATCCTGGACCTGCCGCTGTCGCAGCGCCGGGCCCGGCTGGAACAGCTGCTCGCCGACGCGCCGGCGCAGCTCACCCTGACCCCGCAGACGGCCGACATGCGGCAGGTGTCGGACTGGTTGCTGCACTGGACCGTCGCGGCGGGCATCGAGGGCGTGGTGAGCAAACGCTTGGGCAGCCGGTACGAGCCCGGCCGGCGAGGCTGGTCGAAGTTCCGGACCCGGATCGTCACGGACGCCATCGTCGGTGGGGTGACCGGCAGCATCAGCCGTCCGGAAACCGTGCTGCTCGGCCGATTCGACCGGCGGGGACGGCTGCGATACACCGGCCGCACCCACCCCCTGACCACCAACCAGGCCGTGGAGCTGGCCGCGCTGCTCGCGCCGCCGCGGATGCCGCGCCCCGGCGCCGTAGCCCACCCATGGCCGGAACCCCTGCCCCCGTCCTGGTCCAGCCAACTGGACCAGCCCGAACCGCTGCGGTACGTACAGGTGGAGCCAACCACAGTGGCGGAAATCGACGCCGACGTGGCGTTCGAGCACCAGCGGTGGCGGCACCGCGTACGGTACGCGAAGGCCCGGCTGGACATGTCGGTCTACGACGTGCCGCTGCTCCTCGGCGAGGGCGAAGACCCGTTCGGAACGCCGAGCGGCTGACGGCGCGGGGGCGACGGCCGAGGAGCTCAGGAACGTGAAGAGCTCATCCGATGCGGCTGGACCCCCAGCCCCGGCACCTCGATCAGCCGGGTGGGTTTCTCCTCGATCACCCGCAGGTGTCCCGGCCGAAACGCGCGACGATTCGCTCGGCGAACACCGGCCCGATCCCCTTCACCAGTCCGGAGCCGAGGTATCGCCGGATGCGGATCGTGGCCGGCAGCATCGTCGTGTAGGAGTCTGCCGCAGACTGCCGGCCATAGCGCGGGTGTGACGACCAGCGTCCGTGCAGCCGTAGTGCCTCGCCCGGCTGCGCCCCGAGTAGCGCACCGACCACGGTCAACAGGTCAGTGCCGCGGCCGGTGGCGAGGCGGGCGACGGTGTAGCCCGCTTCCTCGTTAACGTCGGCCAGGCGCTCCAGCACCGCCTCAAGGCTGGACAGCGGCGCACGGGCGACAGCGGTCACGCCAGAAATCGTGCCGCCCCGCTCAACGGCTACGCCACCCGGCACGATGCCCGCCGCAGCCACGCATGGCGGCGACGAGGTTGAGGCATGCCAGCGTCAGTCGGCGCGGATGGTCGTGCCGATGGGTAGCTCGGCGTCGCGGAACGCTGGAGTCAGCAGGCTTGCGCTGGGGTTGGTCGCCGCCTCCGAACCAGCGGCCAGCAGGCGACAGCAAGCGGACGATGAGCCGATCCTTGAGCCGGCAGCACGTGAGCTGGCGATCCAGGCGCTGGCGACGCGGCGCTGTAACGGCGACTGACGGATCGGCGCTGGTCTACAAGAGACGGGATGGATGGCCATCCCTTCGGCCGGGCGGGACGGCGGCCCCCACCTCCCTGCGGTCCTGTCCGGCCTCGCCATGTCCTGCCCGTACAGCGACCCCCGACGCTGCCGGAGGCCCCATGATCGCCGATTCGACCCCCGCACCCCACCACCGCGTTGGCCAATCAACACCAGCCGGCCGGCACCTGCCTGGTGGAACCAGCCAACCCGTCCCCTGCCTCAGATACAGCAGCACCCGCGCGAGTGGTGGCCATACGCCGCGTTCGGCGGCATCACCGTGATGATCGTTTGCCTCGCCGCAATCGTGGTCGTGCTGGGCCGATGACCGGCAGCCGCTGGCACACCAGCACCCGGCGCCTTGACATCCGGCGCTACCCGTGTGTGCTGGATTCCTACCCGCGCCCCCACTGCCGCCCTGCTTACCGCCGGACTCAGCGGAGGCAAGCCGGTCGCTAAGCCAGGGATCGAACGTAACGCCGACAGGACCACCGGCGCACATGACTCCCTGGGCGGCAGTGGTGCGCGGCCGACCACAGCCGTCCTGGACGCCCCCGACCCCCGCGTCCCGCCCGGCCGTGGCTCACCCGCCAAGAGTCGGACCGGCTACTCGTCCTCCGGGAAAAAGGTCGTTGACGTACCTCGTGCCACCTATGTGCTCATGCTGGCGCTCCGCGCTTGCGGCGAAGCCGCGGCGTCATCGATGCGCGCGACCACTAGGCCGATATTCACGGACGGGCCCTCACCTATGGCCACCCCTCAGGCAAGCCATCAACGCGGCACCGGGGATCGGTCTCGCAACGCGGTGCACACCCCCGCGGCCAGCCGGTTCAGGACGTGCGCGGCGGGCAGCGCGTAACACTGCCGCAGGCGCCGGGTCGGGACCCCGAGGCGGAGCACCACGGCGGCCCGTCCGAAGCGGTCCACCCGCGGGGCTCCCGGGCGCCAGGCCGTCACGACCCGCTGTGCCACGCCGAGCGCGTCGAGGGCGCGGCTCAGTTCCCCCGTGTGGGTCTGCATCCCCCCGATCGCGTCGAACCGGGCGGCACGGGGGTCGGGCCGCCCCGACGGCATCTCGAACGTCGAGCAGAGCCGCAGCACCCGCAGCGCGTGCCCGCGCGGCCGGTTGGGAGGGATCACCGGTCGAGATTCTCACGAATCCGGGTCATCGTCCTCGGCTATGGGATCGGGGGTACGACGCCGGCGGCGTGGATCGCGCCCGCGGAGCGGACAGCTCGCGAGCCGGTCCAGACGCCCGCATGTCACGTGCTCCACGACGAGCGGGAAGACCTTCCGCAGCGGTGTGTGACCGTCCGGCCCGGGTACCACTGGGGTTCGCGAGCAGCAGGTGGAGGAGCGATGAGCGACGGGACCGGTCAACCGCGTCACGACGGGCGGAGAATCAGCCCGACCGAGCGGCTGGCGGAGGACGTGGCGGACGTCGTCCGGGAGGAGGTCCGGGCCGTCCGCAGTCAGGTGACCGAGGCCGCCCGCCCGGCCGGGCTGGGCATCGCCCTGCTGGCCGCCGCGGGGGGCTGCCTGGTGCTCGGCGCGGGGGCGGCGTCGACCACCGTGCTGCGCATGCTGGAGACGATTCTGCCGCGCCGGCTGGCCGCCGCGGGTCTCACCGCCGGATACCTGGTCACGGCCGTGGTGCTGGGGCGGATGGGGCTGGCGCAGTTGCGCGCGGCGGGTGGCACCTCCGCGCAATTCGCGGACGAGGTGCGGGACATGGTGTCCGCCACCGCCGGCCGGGTGGTGTCCACCGGCGCCGACGCGGCCCGCGACGAACTCAACAGGTAGCCGGCAGCAGGGTCGGGAGGACGTCATGCCGGACAAGCACGAGCAGGCCGAGGAGATGCGTGACGACGTGCCGTCGACCATCTCGCGCTCGGACGACAAGGCGGTCCGCACCTACAAGAAGACCCTGGAGTCGGCCGAGGAGACTTACGGCGACGGGGAGCGCGCGCACCGCACGGCGTACGCGTCGTTGAAGCACACCCACGAGAAGGTCGGCGACCATTGGGAGCCCAAGGAACACAAAGGCCCCTCGGACCCGCAGGCGGCACAGGGCACCCCGGCATCTCGGGACCGGGAGCGCCCCACCGCTCAGGGGGTGGACGCCAACGCGAGCAAGGGGCACCTGGACGACGTGGCGCGAAAGGTCGGCATCGATGACCCGCAGAAGCTGAACAAGGACGACCTGGTCGAGGCCATCGAGAAGGCCAACGCCCGCGCCACCGCCCGCGCCCGTCGGAAGTGAGCAGTTGATGCCCTCGTACGTCACCGTGCGAACCGTGGGCGCAGCGATGCGGTCCTCGCCTTCGGGCAGATCGTGCGCACCATGGTCGCTCGCGACGACATCGACACCGTGGCGTTCACGCGTCGCGGGCAGCCGCTGGGCGTTCCGCGAGCGGACGGTTCCCTCTCGGAGCAGCCCCTCACCGCGGCCGAATTTACCGCTCTCACCGTCCCCGGGTGACAGGACGGACCGGCGAGCGGCCCGGGTATAGGAGCGATGTGAAGGTCATCTGGCGTACGGCAGCGAGGTGCTGGCGTAGTTCGCGAGATCGCTGATCCAGTACCTCCGACCGGCCTGCGACGGTTGCTGTTCCGCGCCCCGATCTGGCTCTACCGGATCCACCCCGCCTCGCGCGGCGCCGGATGCGGTTCTGCGGGTACGAGGTCGACGGCTCCGGCCAGGAGTCCTTCACCGTCGGCCGCGATCACGTCCCCATCGTCGAGGTCACCGTTGCGCCCACGCCCTGGTCTGCCGGCGTGCCGGGCATCGGCTCACTCTCCTTCCTCCAGAAAGAAGCCTACCGCCACCGTGGCGGACATGCGGAAGATTCGTACCCATCCACAGAAAGCGGCTACGCTGCCGGGGGGGTACCGACCGAGCACCAGGATCTGACGAGCGCTCGCGGCATCGGCAGGGGCGCGACGCGGACGACGCTCGTCTCAACGGCCTCGCCCGCCGCCTCGACAAGCCGATGGGTGTCCTCGGCATCCTGTTCCTGCTGGTGTTGCTCGGCCAGGCGCTGGCGCACGACCAGCCGCTCGCCACGGTGCTCACAGTCGCGAGTTGGGTGCTGTGGGCGGTGTTCATCGCCGAGTTCGCGCTACGCGCCTGGCTCGCCCGCCACACGGCGCGGGAGTTCTGGAAACGTAACTGGTGGCAGCTGATCTTCCTGGCCGTACCGTTCCTGCGGTTCGCCCGCGCCGCCACCGCGCTGCGCGCCGTCCGCGGCACCGGCGTGGTCGCCGCCGCGGTCCGCGGCTCCCGATCCGCAGGCCGGTTGCTCACCGACCGGCTGGCATGGCTGGCCGTGGTCACCCTGTCGTTGATCCTCGCCGCCGGGCAACTGCTGGTGCTGACCGGCTCCTACCGCATGTACGGCAAGGCCCTGCACGACGTCACCCTGACCACCATCACCGGCGAACCGCTCACCGCCCGACACATTCGCGCAGGTCCTGGAGCTGGTACTGGCCGCATATTCCGCCGTGGTGTTCGCCACCCTCGCTGGCGCCCTCGGCGCCTTCTTCCTCAGCCGACAACGTGCGGACAACTCACAAGACACGTCCGACAGCTGACAGTTACGCCAGGCTTCCGAATCCGCCCGCTCTGATCCTCCTGGCCGGGCCGGCGCGTTCCGTCTTTCCGACCACGGCAGCCGGCACCGGAGATTCGACCGCACGGGACGTTTACCGGATCGAGCTGTCCCCGGCGCTCGGCGGGGCCACCTCGAGAGGGTTCATCGGTTTCCGAATGCTTCGCTGACGTCGTTCGGCGAGTTGAAGCGGTTGGCTGGAAGACTTTCCAGGGTACGGACCGCCTCCTCGTCTGCCCCGTTGTCACGGGCGTGCTGCACCAGGGTTCGCTTGTCGACCGGATAGTCGACGCCGCCGAGGTACCTCTGCAGTCGGATCGGATTCGTCATGGTCCGACCCGTACCCGTTCCCGAGGTCGCCATGCCGACCACGACTGCCGGCCGGGCTTCCCGATCGCACCCTCTGGGACCAGCAGATGATCGCCAACGCGACCCGTCTGATCGCCAAAGCCGCCGCGTTCAAGAGACCGGGCCCGTACCAGCTGCAGGCCGCGATCGTGGCCGTGCACGCCGAGGCACGCCGGTGGGCCGACACCGACGGGGAACAGATCCTGCTGCTGTACACCATGCACGACGGCCTGGCGCCGTCACGGTCACCAAGCTGCACCGCGCTGTGGCGCTGCGTTATGTGGCCGGGCCGCAGGCGGCATTGTCCGCAGTCGACGAGCTCGCCGAGCCGCTGTCCGGCCATCACCTCTGGCACGCCACGAGGGCAGAACTGCTGCGCGATCTCGGCCGCGCCGACGACGCGCGTGCGGCGGACGCGCGGGCGCCGAAGCTGACCGCGAACCCGGCCGAGCAGTCGCTGCTGCGCCAGCGCATCAACTGGGCGTGACAGGTGCACCGCTGAGCCGTTCAGGTGGGCCCCTGTGCAGGGCGCGTTCGAGACGACCGATCAGCATGTCTCATTCGGCCCGGATGCCTTCGCTCAGCCGCGCTGCGGCGTGCACCACCAGCCACGACCTGGTGTGCCGCAACGGCGGCGAGTCGCGCCGGTAGGCCCGCCCGTAGGCGTCAGCCAGCAGCGACCGGCCAGTTGCGATCAGCGCCCGCGACAGCAATGGTGTGCTGGGCAGTGGATCGGCCCAGCGCAGCAGCAGGAGCGTACGCGCGTGGTCGGCCTCGGCCACGCCGCGCGTCGCGGCACCCCAGTCGATGACTGTGGTCCGATCCTTGGCGTGCAGCACGTTGCCTGGGTGGTAGTCGCCGTGGCACAGACGATCGCCGTCCGGCAGGCCGTCGAGCAGCCGAGTCGCGAAGTCGAGCAGATGCTGCGGCAGCGCGGCGTCGCGGACCCGTGCGGCCAGGACCTCGCGCAGGTCGGCAAGCTCGGCAGGCGCCTGGACGCCGTGGACGGCAAGATGTGCCTCAGCCAGCGAACGGGCGACGGCGTAGACGTGCCACGGCCGCCGTCGCAGATGCGTCAGCATGTCCGGTCCGGCCAGGCGCTCCACCACCAACCCGGTGCGGCCGTCGCAGTCCACGACTTCGACCAGCTTCGGTGCGACGCCATGACCGTCCAGCGATCGAAGGGCCGTCGTCTCGTTGCGGTGGCCGCCGAAGCCGGGACGGTAGAGCTTGGGCACCGCGGCATCGCCGTACCCGTACACGTCGGCCTCGCGGCCCGCACCGAGCTGCGATCCGAGCGCTCTCGCACCTTCAGCGTGCGGGAGGCTCATGCGTCTGCGTCGCGTGCGGCCGGCTTGCGGGCGAGGATGCGCTCGACGGTGCCGGCCTTGAGCCGTTCGGTCTCGGCGATCTGGAATCCGGCGGCTTGGACCAGGGGCAGTTGGCGGCGGGTGAAGTGCTCCCCGGCTGCACGGATCGTGATTCGTTCGAGCAGCCACTGAGCGGCCCGGATCGGCGGCCAGCTGCTGGCGATGTGGTCCACCAGCAGCAGCGTGCCGCCCGGTGCGAGGACCCGGTACATCTCGGCGATTGCAATAGCGGGGTCGGGGATGGTGCACAGCGACAACGCACACACCACTGTGTCGAACGAGGCGTCATCGAAGGGCAACTGCTCGGCGTCACCTTCGCGCAGCTCCACCGCACGGCCGAGGTCGGCGGCACGCTCGCGGGCGATGGCCAGCATCGCCGGGCTCAGCTCGATACCGGTAACCGACGTGCCGAACCGGTAGTGGGGCAGGTTGCGGCCGGTGCCGATCGCGACCTCGAGAACGCGGCCGTGAGCCCGCTGGCCGAGCCACTGGCGCCCACCGGCGAACCAGATCTTCTCGAAGAGGGCTATCTTCTTGTCATAGGTGGGTGCGGTCTTGTCCCACACCCGCTTCTGCCGGGCGGTCGGGGTTTCATCCGCCGGTGGTTGTGCCGAGCTGGTCATGATTTTCCTTCCATGCGTGCGGGGTGGGGAAGGGAGCAGTCGACGTCGGAGGCGACGGCCGCGCCGATGACATCCGGCACAGCCGCTTGACGCCCCAGGTGGCGCAGTGGGTGGAGATGAACCGGAAGCGGCTGGTCACCGATCCATCTCCTTCGCGGAATAGGCGGCTGCCTTACACAGGATCTCCTTTTCCTGCCGCAGCTCAGCGACCTCACGGCGCAACCGGGCGATCTCGTCGTCCTTGTCCGCCACCGACAACCCGTCCCCAGCAGAACCCGCCGGACCCGCCGCGCTGCCGAATTCTGCCGCGCGGACCTAGTTCCGCAGCGTCTGGTAACTCATCCCGAGCTCACGCGCCACCTGGTTGATCGGCCGCTGCGACGAGCGGACCAGGTCGACCGCGTCACGCCGAAACTCTTCCGTGTACTTCGATGGGCGCTCCAACGGGGACCCCCTTCCTCTGGGCCAGCGTCCAGTCTCAGGGTGTCCACATCTCAGGGGGAAGGCTACCCACGTCGTTGCGGGAGTTCCGGCTGTTCTTCCCTGCCGGGTCGGCTTTGTCATGGCCCGGGTGGTCGCTGACCTCGCGCGTTGATTCCAGGATCCGCCTCGTGAGCTCCTGCGCCAGCCCGCCATCGCCGGTCAGCCGCAACCCGGCCGCCCGGGCCTGCTTTACCGGGTGAGCGACCGGGTCTGCGCCGAAGGTGTGCGGGTTGAGTCGAAACAAAACTTGATCCATTCCAAAAGAGTGGACTATGTTCATCACATGACGTCCGACTTCGAGACTCAGATGCGGGCGGTCTCGTTGCGGGTGACCCGGCCCCGGTTGGCGGTGCTCGCAGCGCTGCGCGACCATCCGCACATCGACACCGACCGGGTGATCGCCCTGGTACGGGCGGATCAGCCCACGGTCTCCCACCAGGCGGTGTACGACGTGCTGCGTGCGCTCACCGACGCCGGTCTGGTGCGGCGCATCCAGCCTGCCGGTGCGACCGCCCGGTACGAGTCCCGGGTGGGGGACAACCACCACCATGTCGTGTGCCGCTCCTGCGGCGCGATTGCCGACGTCGACTGCGCTGTCGGCCATGCTCCCTGTCTCACCGCCTCGGACGACCACGGCTTCGTGGTCGACGAGGCGGAGGTCGTCTACTGGGGCACCTGCCCCGACTGTGCGACCGAACGGTCCTCCCCACTGATCCGCCAGTTCGGAAGGAAGTAGATGAGCGACATCCAGGACAACGCCCCCTCCAGCGCCCAAGGCGTGGACAAGAAGGAGGCGGCCGGCTGCCCGATCGCGCACGACTCCGTGACCGCGCACGGCAGCGAGAGCGAGAACCCGGCGATCGACTCGCCGACCCCGAAGACCGGAGGTCGTCCGCGCACCAACCGGGACTGGTGGCCCAACCAGCTCGACCTCTCGGTGCTGCACGCCCATTCGTCCAAGGGCAACCCGCTGGGGGAGAGCTTCAGCTACGCCAAGGAGTTCGCCAAGCTCGACGCCGAGGCCCTCAAGCAGGACATCATCAAGGTCCTCACCACCTCGCAGGACTGGTGGCCGGCCGACTTCGGCCACTACGGCGGCCTGATGATCCGGATGAGCTGGCACGCCGCGGGCACCTACCGCATCCACGACGGTCGCGGCGGCGCCGGCGACGGTGGTCAGCGGTTCGCCCCGCTCAACAGCTGGCCGGACAACGCCAACCTCGACAAGGCCCGCCGGCTGCTGTGGCCGGTCAAGCAGAAGTACGGCCAGAAGATCTCGTGGGCCGACCTGCTCGTGCTCGCCGGCAACGTGGCCCTGGAGTCGATGGGCTTCAAGACCTTCGGCTTCGGCTTCGGCCGGGAGGACGTCTGGGAGCCCGAGGAGATCTTCTGGGGTCCGGAGGACACCTGGCTCGGCGACGAGCGCTACGCCTCCGAGAAGGAGATGGTGGCCGGCGTCGGGGCGACCGAAATGGGTCTCATCTACGTCAACCCGGAAGGCCCCCGCGGCAACGCGGACCCGGCCGCGGCGGCGCACTTCATCCGCGAGACCTTCGCCCGGATGGCGATGAACGACGAGGAGACCGTCGCCCTCATCGCCGGTGGCCACACCTTCGGCAAGACCCACGGCGCCGGCGTCGCCGACGACCACGTGGGCCCCGAGCCCGAGGCCGCTCCGCTGGAGGCGCAGGGCCTGGGCTGGCTGAGCACCTACGGCAGCGGCAAGGGTGGGGACACGATCACCAGCGGTCTCGAGGTGACGTGGACCGACCGGCCGACGCAGTGGAGCAACCGTTTCTTCGAGATCCTCTTCGCCTACGAGTGGGAGCTCACCACGAGCCCCGGCGGCGCGAAGCAGTGGGTCGCCAAGGATGCCGAGGCGATCATCCCGGACGCCCACGACCCGTCGAAGAAGCACAAGCCGACGATGCTCACGACCGATCTGGCGCTGCGCGTCGACCCGACGTACGAGAAGATCTCGCGCCGCTTCCTGGAGAACCCTGACGAGTTCGCGCTGGCGTTCGCCAAGGCCTGGTACAAGCTGCTGCACCGCGACATGGGTCCGGTCAGCCGCTTCCTCGGGCCGTGGGTTCCGGAGCCCCAGCTGTGGCAGGACCCGGTGCCGGCCGTCGACCACGAGCTCGTGGGTGACGCCGACGTCGCCGCCCTCAAGGCGAAGGTCCTGGAGTCCGGCCTCACGACCGCCCAGCTGGTCTCCACCGCCTGGGCCTCCGCCGCGAGCTTCCGGTCCACCGACAAGCGCGGCGGTGCCAACGGCGCGCGGATCCGTCTCGAGCCGCAGCGCAGCTGGGAGGTTAACCAGCCCGAGCAGCTCGCGACGGTCCTGGAGACCCTCGAGGGCATCCAGCGGGAGTTCAACTCCGCCGGCGGCGCGAAGATCTCGCTCGCGGACCTGATCGTGCTGGCCGGCTCGGCCGCCGTCGAGAAGGCGGCGCGCGACGCCGGCGTCGAGGTGAGCGTGCCGTTCCGCCCGGGCCGCACCGACGCCACTCAGGAGCAGACCGACGTGGAGTCCTTCCGGGTCCTCGAGCCGCGTGCCGACGGGTTCCGCAACTACCTGCGTCCCGGCGAGAAGACCCAGCCGGAGGTGCTGCTCGTCGACCGTGCCTACATGCTCAACCTGACCGCGCCCGAGATGACCGTCCTCATCGGTGGCCTGCGCTCCCTCGAGGCAAACGTCGGCGGCACGCAGCACGGCGTCCTCACCGACCGGCCCGGCGTGCTCACCAACGACTTCTTCACCAATCTGCTCTCCCCGGGCACCCGTTGGAAGGCGTCGGAGTCCGACGAGCACGTATACGAGATCCGGGACCTGGCCACCGATGAGGTGAGGTGGACCGCCACCGCGGTCGACCTCATCTTCGGCTCCAACTCCCAGCTACGGGCCCTCGCGGAGGTCTACGCCAGCCAGGATGCCCGCGACAAGTTCGTGGCCGACTTCGTCGCAGCCTGGACCAAGGTCATGGAACTCGACCGGTTCGACCTCGCCTGACCCGGCTTCGAACGACGAGCCCCGGTCGATCCACCAGCGATCGACCGGGGCTCGTCCGCCATTGGATTCGGTCATCTGGGCCGCGCAGCACAGCTAGCCGGGCCCCAGTTGTAGTTGGCCACAAACGGCGATCATGGATTCGTGGTCGACGTCAGTTCTCGGACGTCAACAGAATCCCAACGGTGCACGCCAAGATCGATGATGGTGTGCACCGTTTCTGTTTCTGGCCGTAATTTCAGGCCGACGCTGAGGGCCAGGCGCTGCGGAAGGTGCGACGGTAGGCGTCCGGAGGTACACCGACGGTGCGGTTGAAGTGTCGGCGCAGCGTCGTGGCGGTTCCCATACCAGCCGCCTGGGCGATGGCGTCGATGCTGTTGTCGGTACATGATCTACATCGCCATGATCATGACAATGTCACGCCGACTCGCCCGCACCGGCAACTGGTGACCGAAGTTCCCGGACGCTCACTAACAGCTGCACATCCACCCACCCATCGTGCCTCCACACGAACCTGATCACCCAGCGACGCACCGACTGCTGGAAAAACTGATCAAACCCTCGTCTTCGCTGGTGGTGACCGGCGGAGGGGCGGCGGAGACGGGTCGTCAGGTGGTGTGAGGCAGCTCGGCGAGCAGCTGCTCCACCCGTGCCCGGATCTCGTCGTGGATGGGGCGGACGGCTTCGATGCCCTTGCCGGCCGGGTCCTCGAGCTTCCAGTCCTCGTAGCGCTTGCCCGGGAAGACCGGGCAGGCATCGCCGCAGCCCATGGTCATGATGACGTCGGAGGACTCCGCGGTCTCGTACTCAAGCAGCTTCGGGGTCTGGTAGGCGATGTCGATGCCGACCTCGCGCATGGCCTCGACGGCGGCGGCGTTCTCGGTGGGGGCGGAACCGGCGGAGCGGACCTCCACGGTGTCGCCGGCGAGGTGGCGCAGCCAGCCGGCGGCCATCTGGGACCGGCCGGCGTTGTGGACGCAGACGAACAGGACGCTGGGCTTATCGGACATCAGGAGCCTTCCTTCGGTGCGGATTGGTGGCGCGGACAAGGCGCCGGTCGACCCGGCGAATCGGCTATGCAGTGCGGGGGCGGGAGCTGATGCGAATCGCTGTTGCGGTCCAGGCCCGGCTCGCGCAGCGCCTTGAGGTGGTGGGGATGGTCGGCCCGGCCAGGTCGAATGCGGCGTCAGGTCGCACACGCACGCCTCGCCGTCCTCGGCGGAGGCGATCATCGACATCAGCTGCCGTGAAACCATGCCGCGGGTTGCGCAACGCGGCGAGCAGCCGGCTGGCTTCCGGGCGACGCTGTCATGGCAGAGCTCGGCCGTGGCCCACGTCGAAGAACTCCTCGCTGATCACCCCACCTTTGGTGTGATCAGCGTGCGAGCCAGCGACAGTTGTCGGTGTCGGGACGACTCCGGGTCCTGGCTGTCCTCGGTGGAGACGCGGCCGTAGAAAGCGGAGGAGAGCCTCGGGGGTTCGAAGCTCTCCTCCGCGAGGTCGTGTCTTAGGCGTTCCTGGTCAAGGGTCATGTTCCTCCACAGCATCATGATCGGCATCCGAGCGTTGCGGTGTACCGCGACGAGAACGCGCAGGAGGGCGCGCGCAGCGGCCGGTCCGAATCCTGGCGGGTCCGGCGGGACGATTACGCGTAGTTCGTCCGACGACGCCGTGTCCGTGGTTGCTGCCGATTCGTCGTCGTAATTGTGGCGTCGCCGGTCATTGATATGGAGCGCTCGACCCTGGGCGGTCGGCGTTGACGGAGCGCAACCCCCGGGATTATGTTCGATATAAGGACGACAGTACGCATAGCGAACAACGGTCTGTCGACGATGCAGGAGGCGGGGAGGCTCATGGCGAAGCTCGTCTCGCTGGCCGAGGGCGTGGCGGACCTGGTCCGCGACGGCGATGTGGTGGCCCTGGAAGGGTTCACGCACCTCATCCCGTTCGCCGCCGGACACGAGATCATCCGTCAGGGCCGGCAGGACCTGACCCTCGTCCGGATGACACCCGACGTCATCTACGACCAGCTCATCGGTGCCGGCTGCGCCCGCCGCCTCATCTTCTCCTGGGGCGGCAACCCGGGCGTCGGATCGCTGCACCGCTTCCGCGACGCCGTGCAGAACGCCTGGCCGGTGCCGCTGGAACTCGAGGAACACAGCCACGCGGGGATGGCGAACCGTTACGTGGCCGGGGCATCGGGACTGCCGTTCGCGGTGCTGCGTGGCTACACCGGCACCGACCTGCCCCGGCACACCACCAACATCCGCACCATCACGTGCCCGTTCACGGGAGAGACCCTCACCGCGGTGCCGGCGCTGCGTCCCGACGTCACGGTGGTGCACGCCCAGCGTGCCGACCGGGCCGGCAACGTGCAGATGTGGGGCATCACCGGAGTGCAGAAGGAGGCCGTGCTCGCCGCGCACCGGTCCCTGGTCACCGTCGAGGAGATCGTCGATGAGCTCGAACCCGTACCCGGCCAGGTCGTGCTGCCCGGCTGGGCGGTCACCGCGGTGGCCGAGGTGCCGGGCGGCTCGCACCCGTCGTACGCCCAAGGCTACTCCGTGCGGGACAACGACTTCTACGTGGCCTGGGACGCGATCAGCCGGGACCGCCACACCTTCCGCGATTGGCTGGAGGAGCACGTGCTGAAGGCGGAGGTGCAGGCGTGAGCGCCGAATACACCGCCGACGAGATGATGACGGTGGCGGCTGCCCGCCAGTTGCGGGACGGGGCCGCCTGCTTCGTCGGGATCGGCCTGCCCAGTACGGCGGCCAACCTCGCAAGGGCCACCCACGCGCCGAACCTCGTGCTCATCTACGAGTCAGGCTGCCTCGGCGCCAAGCCCGACCGGCTTCCCCTGTCGATCGGCGACGGGATCCTCGCCGATACCGCTGATGCGGTGGTCTCCGTGCCCGAGGTCTTCAACTACTGGCTGCAACCCGGCCGGATCGACGTCGGTTTCCTCGGTGCCGCGCAGCTCGACCGGTACGGCAACATCAACACCACGGTCATCGGGGGCGACTACGACGACCCGAAGGTCCGGCTGCCCGGGGCCGGAGGCGCTCCCGAGATCGCCGCGTCCTGCGGCGAGGTCGTGGTGGTCGTCCGGCAGAGGCTGCGGACGTTCATCGACCGGGTCGACTTCGTCACCTCGGTGGGCTACGGCAGCGGGCCGGGCGACCGGGAACGGCTCGGCCTGCGCGGTGGCGGCCCTCGGGCGGTGATCAGCGACCTCGGCGTCCTGGAGCCGGACCCCGACACCAGCGAGCTGACCCTGACCCGCCTGCACCCCGGCGTCACCGTCGACCAGGCGCGGGCGGCCACCGGCTGGGACCTCGCCGTCGCCGAGCAGTTGAGCACGGGTGAGCCGCCGACCGCGCGCGAGCTCGCGGTACTGCGGGCCTTGGAGGCGACGAAGAAGGGAGCCCGAGGGTGAGCAGAGACGTCCACATCCTCGACGCGGTCTGGACGCCGATCGGCCGGTACGGCGGCGGCCTGGCCGGCGTCCGCCCGGACGACCTCGCCGCGCACGTCGTGTGGGAGGTGGTCCGGCGCAACCCCGGGCTCGACCCGGCCCGCATCGACGACGTGCTGCTCGGTGATGCCAACGGCGCGGGCGCCGACGCGATCGGGCGGACGCCGTTGGCGCGGATCGTCTCCCGGGCGGTCACCGCGCGATCGAGCCGCACCTGTTCGGCATCGGCCCGGTGGCCGCCGCCGAGGAGGCCCTGCGGCGGGCCGGGATCGGCTGGGGCGACCTCGAGGTGGTCGAACTCAACGAGGCGTTCGCCGCGCAGTCCGTCGCCTGCCTCGCGGAGTGGCCCGACCTTGACCCGGACATCGTCAACCCCCCAGGGCGGGGCGATCGCCCTCGGGCACCCGCTGGGCTCGTCCGGGTCGCGGATCCTCGGCTCACTGGCCTGGCAACTGCGCCGCCGCGGCGGCGGGCGAGGACTCGCCGCGATCTGCATCGGAGTCGGCCAGCGGCTGGCCGTAGTGCTGGAAGCCTGACGGGAGAGGACGATGACCCATGAGACGGTCGACCGGACCGACAGCGGCCTGCTGCTGCCCCGGTACCGGCCCGACGACACCGACGCCCATCCGTCCCTGCTCAGCCCCGGCTACAAGTCGACAGTGTTGCGGTCGCCGCGGCAGCCGCTGACCTACCTGCCGCAGCGGCTCACCGAGGTCACCGGGCCGCTGCTAGGGGAGGGGCGGCTCGGCGAGCTCGATCACGATCTGACCCGGCAGCACGACGGAGAGCCGCTGGGGCAGCGGATCATCGTGCACGGCCGGGTGCTCGACGGCGACGGCCGTCCGGTGCCGCACACCCTGGTGGAGATCTGGCAGGCCAACGCCGCCGGGCGCTACCGGCACGCGGTGGACAACTGGCCGGCCCCGCTCGACCCGAACTTCGACGGGGTGGGGCGGGTGCTCACCGACGACCGGGGGCGCTACCGCTTGGTTACCGTGCAGCCGGGCGCGTACCCGTGGAAGAACCACGACAACGCCTGGCGGCCCGCGCACATCCACTTCTCCCTCTTCGGCCGCGCCTTCACCCAGCGGCTGGTGACGCAGATGTACTTCCCCGGCGACCCGCTCTTCTTCCAGGACCCGATCTTCAACTCGGTCCGCGATCCGAAGGCCCGGGAACGGATGATCGCGCGCTACGACCACGCGACCACCCAGCCCGAGTGGGCGCTGGCCTACGAGTTCGACATCGTGCTGCGCGGCCGGGAGAGCATCCCCTTCGAGGACGAGGACGACGATGAGTGACCGGCTGGGTGTGACCCCGTCGCAGACGGTCGGGCCGTACCTGCACATCGGCCTGCTCTGGCCCGACGGCCCGTACGTCGTCCTGGACGACACCCCGGGCGCGTTCTGGATTCGCGGGCAGGTCTTCGACGGCGCCGGCAATCCCGTCGCGGACGGGATGGTGGAGACCTGGCAGGCCGATCCGGACGGCCGGTTCGACCACCCGGACGACCCGCGCGGGGCGCAACCGCCGTCCGTGGCCGGGTTCCGGGGCTTCGGGCGCAGCGCCACCGACGCGCAGGGGTGGTACGAGATGCTGACCGTCAAGCCGGGCGCACTGCCCGCCCCGGACGGCGGCACCGAGGCGCCGCACCTCAACCTGTCGGTCTTCGCGAGGGGGCTGCTGCACCGCGTCGTCACCCGGCTCTACTTCCCGGACGAGCCGGCCAACGACGCCGATCCGGTGCTGCGCAGCGTCGACCCCGACCGACGCCATACGCTGCTCGCGAGCGAGGCGGCGGACGGGCTGCGCTTCGACATCCACCTGCAGGGCGAGCATGAGACCATCTTCTTCGCCGTCTGACGGGCTGCTCGGCGGCCTCTCCCGTGACCCCGGTGTCGACGCCGAGCTCACCGACCGGGCCCTGCTCCAGGCGATGCTCGACGCGGAGGCCGCCCTCGTCGGCGCCGCTGCCGACTGCGGCGTGACGCCCCGGCCGGCGGCCCAGGCGATCGCGGCGCACTGCCGCGCCGACCGGTACGACCCCGCGGAACTCGGTCGCGCGGCCGAGGACGCCGGCAACCCGGTCGTCCCGCTGGTCAGGGCGCTGACCGCGGCGGTGCCCGAGGACGCCCGGGCCTGGGTGCACCTCGGGGCGACCAGCCAGGACATCCTCGACACCGCGCTCGTCCTGGTGGCGGTGCGCGCGGCCGGGCCGCTGCTGGGCCACCTCGACGCCGCCGCCGACGCCGCGGTCCGGCTCGCCGAGGCCCACCGCGACACCGTCATGGTCGGCCGCACACTCGGGCAGCAGGCCGCGCCCACCACGTTCGGGCTCAAGGCCGCCGGCTGGCTGATCGGGCTGGTCGAGGCGCGCACCCGGCTGCGCCAGGTGCGGGCGGCGCTGCCGGCCCAGCTCGGCGGCGCGGTCGGCACGCTTGCCACGTTCGGACCGGCCGGAGCGGCGGTGGCCGAGCGGTACGCCGGGCGCCTGGGCCTCGCCACGAGCCCGATGCCCTGGCACACCCGCCGCCAGCCCCTGCTCGATCTGGCCGCCGTGCTCGGCGGGCTGCTCGCCGCCACTGGCAAGGTCGCGCTCGACGTCGGGCTGCTCGCCCAGACGGAGGTCGGCGAGGTCGCTGAGGGCGGTGCCGGCCGGGGTGGCTCGTCGGCGATGCCGCACAAGCGCAACCCCGTCCACTCCGTCCTCGTCACCGCCGCGTCCCGGCGCGCACCCGGTCTCGTCGCCACGGTGTTGGCCGCAGCCGTGCAGGAGCACGAGCGGGCCACCGGCGCCTGGCACGCCGAGTGGGAGCCCCTGCTCGACCTGCTGCACCTGGCCGGCGGCGCGGCCGCCCGTACCGCCCGGATGCTGGACGGCCTGGAGGTCCGCCCGGACCGGATGCGGGCGAACCTCGATGCCACCGCCGGCCTGGTGCTGGCCGAGGCCGTCGCCGCGCGGCTGGCCCGCGCGCTCGGCCGCAGCGGCGCGCACGACGCCGTCGCCCGGGCCGCCCGACGACCGCCGTTCCGCGACGCGCTGTATGCCGATCCCGACGTACGGGCGCACCTGAGCGAGCCCGAGATCGGTGAGGCACTCGACCCGCACGGCTGGCTCGGGTCGGCGGGGCTCTTCGTCGACCGGGCGCTGGCCGCGTACCGGACGGAGGAGGCATCGTGACGTCCCGCCTGCACGCCACCGTGGACGGACCGCCCGACGCGCCGGTCCTCGTGCTCGGCAGCTCCCTCGGCACCACCGGTGCCATGTGGGCGCCGCAGCTGGCCGGGCTCGCCGCCCGCTACCGCGTGATCCGGTACGACCATCTCGGCCACGGCCGCTCGGCGGTGCCACCGGGCCCGTACGGCATCGACCTGCTCGGCCGGGAGGTGCTGTCCCTCCTCGACGACCTGGACGCGCCCCGGGTGCACTACGCCGGGCTCTCCCTCGGCGGCATGGTCGGCATGTGGCTCGCCGCGCACGCCCCCGACCGGGTGGACCGGCTCGCGCTGCTCTGCACGTCGGCGTCGCTCGGCCCGGCGGAGGGCTGGCGGCAGCGGGCGGCGACGGTACGCGCGGCCGGCCTGGAGGCGATCGCCGACGCCGTGGTGGCCCGCTGGTTCACTCCGGCCTTCGCGGAATCCCGCCCGCGACTGGTCGCCGAGCACCAGGCCAGGTTGACGGCCACGCCCGCCGCCGGCTACGCCGGCTGCTGCGAGGCAATCGCCGCGATGGACCTCCGCGCCGACCTGGCCAAGGTGCCGTCGCCGACGCTGGTCATCGCCGGCGCGGACGACCCCGCCACCCCTGTGGAGCACGCCGCCCGGATCGTCGAGCGGATCCCGGCGGCCCGACTGGCCGTGATCAACCATGCGGCGCACCTGGCCAACGTGGAGCAGCCAGAGCAGGTCGGAAAGCTGCTCCTGGAGCACTTCGAGGAGGAGACGCTGTGACGGGCGAGCCGGGCAACGACCGCGAGCGCCACGAGGCGGGCATGGCGGTACGCCGGCAGGTGCTGGGCGACGCGCACGTGGACCGCGCAGTCGCCGGCACGGACGAGTTCACCGCCGATTTCCAGGACTTCATCACCCGGTACGCCTGGGGCGAGATCTGGACCCGGCCCGGCCTGGACCGGCGTACCCGCAGCTGCATAACCCTCGCCGTTCTCGCCACCCTGCACCAAGACGAGGAGTTTGCGATGCACGTGCGTGCTGCGCTGCGTAACGGGCTGACTCCGCAGGAGGTCGGTGAGGTGCTGCTCCAGGTGGGCGTCTACGCCGGCGTCCCGGCCGCGAACCGGGCGTTCAAGGTCGCTCAACAGACCCTTCGTCAGGAGGCCGAATGAGCGAGGAGGCGGCGCGGAGCCCGGAATTCGTCCAGTCGCTGGAACGGGGGCTGGCGGTCATCCGGGCCTTCGACGCCGACCACCCGCAGCTCACCCTCAGTGAGGTTGCCCGGGCGACCGGGCTGACCCGGGCCGCCGCGCGCCGGTTCCTGCTCACCCTGGTCGACCTCGGCTACATGCGTACGGACGGCCGGCTCTTCACGCTGCGGCCGCGGATCCTCGAGCTCGGCTACGCCTATCTGTCGAGCCTGAGCCTGCCGGAGGTCGCGCAGCCGCACATGGAGGCACTGGTCGCGCAGGTCCACGAGTCGTGCTCGGTGTCGGTGCTCGACGGCGACGAGGTGGTCTACGTCGCCCGCGTCCCCACGAAACGGATCATGACGGTGGGGATCAGCGTCGGCACCCGCTTCCCCGCCTACGCCACCTCGATGGGACGGGTGCTGCTCGCCGCGCAACCGGCGGAGTGGCTGGACGACTACCTCGTCAAGGCCGACCTGCAGCGGTTGACCCGGCGCACGATCACGGACCCGGTGAAGCTGCGCGCGGCCCTGACGAGGATCGCCGCGCAGGGGTACGCGATCGTCGATCAGGAGCTGGAGGAGGGGCTACGGTCCGTGGCCGCGCCGATCCACGGCGAGGAGGGGTCGGTGATCGCTGCGGTCAACGTCTCCGCGCACGCCAGCCGCGGGTCCTCGGAGGTGATCCGCAAGGCGCTGTTGCCGCCGCTGCTGGCGGCCGCAAAGCGGATCGAGGAGGACCTGCGGGGCGGCGTGAGCCGATAGGACGTCCCTGACGTCCTCCCGACGGCGAGGGGTGGTGACCAGGGCTACGACAACGATCCGGTGCTGCCGCAGGCCTCGATGAGAAGCCCGATGCCAGATGCTCGGGGTGCCTGTCAGTGTCCGGTGGTGGCGGCCCTGGGGCGAACGGATCGTCAGTTCGACTGCGTGGTGGACTCGACGCCTCCGTCACCGCTCGGCGGCACCTCCATCGCTGCCGCCTCGGGCGGCCGCGTCGTCCGTGCATGGTGAAAGGCGTCGTGATCACCGTCTCGGGGACACGGCCAGCCGGTGCTTTCCGGGAAGGCGATGGCGCGGTCAAGAATGGCGACGAAGCGCCCCACAGACCAACCTCTCAGACCCATGTGCTGCCTCCTGACCGGGACCGGCAACGGCACCTACGTTCATAGATGACCGTCGGGCGGCGAGTCAATGGGCGACGGCAAGGCTTGGTCGGGCTTGTGCGGCCTCAGTGGGGCTCACTGAGCCGGTCGGCGGTGCGTTGCAGATGCTCGCGCATGATCGACCGGGCCCAGTCGACGTCGCGGGCGGCGATCGCGTCGATGAAGGCGCTGTGCTCCTCGGAGCCGCGGTGGCCCATGAGCGGCTCCACGACCTGTGCCTTCAGCAGCGACATGAGCAACGGACCGTGGAACGACTGCACGAGCATCTCGATGGCAGGGTTGTGCGTGCAGGCCGCCACCCGCACGTGGAAGTCGGCTGACATGGACATGACGTACTCACCCCGGTCGAGCGCCGCCTGTTGGCTGCGCACCATGTCGCGTAGCGCCACGATGTCCTCGTCGGTGGCGCGTTCGACGACCAGCGGAACGATGCCGAGTTCGAAGACCTGTCGTGCCTCGGTGACCTGGGCCGCGGTGAGCGGGGAGAGGTGGAGCAGGTCGGCGAGACCCGCGCCGATCTGCTGGGACGTCGGCGACGTCACGAACGCGCCGCCGCGCGCGCCGACGCGGATGTCGATCAGACCGCCAGCCTCCAGGACGCGAAGCGCCTCTCGCACAGTCACTCGGCTGACCCCGAACCGCTCGCACAGGTCTCGCTCACTGGGCAGCCGGTCCCCGGGCTTGAGCCGGCCCTGCCGCAGCAGCAGCTTCACCTGATCGACGATGGCCTGCGACACGCGGTTGAGCGACACGGCCTTGAACATGTCGACATCGCCGCCAGTGCCGGCATGCTCGGTCTTTCCGGATGTCATGAGGCTCGTCCTTCGCATTCGATGGCCCGTCTGTTCCTCGGTCCTAGGGCCTGACGGAAATAATGTCATACCACTCACCAACCTCTGCGACGGCTCGTGTATGCCCCGCTACCCGATGCCCGTTGTGAACCGACTTTCGCCCGCCCGGGTATGTGGCAGGATCCGGTGGATCAGAGGCTTCGCCGGGAAGGAGCCAATGGTATGATGGTTTGCACTCCGACGCCCTGGTGGGTGCCCACGCTCCTCCTCCCGGGCGTGGTCGTGCCCGCCGCCGCAGATAGCCAGCTCTGGCGAGTCGTCGGAAGGTCGAGAGGAAGACGAGATGCTCAGACCAGAGCTCAACGAGCTTTGACGTAGAGCGGTCCTGGGACGCCGATGGGTGAGATGTTTCGGCAGTACTGCGTGCTCGTCCCGGCCCCGCTTCCCAACCGTCCGCGACCCTGCCAGGTCCCCATGCCGGCGCTACCCGCGCACCACGTCCGCCAGCAATCGCCTTGCCGAATGCGGTCCTGCTCGGTATTGGCTCGTCCGGGCCGTTCCGGCCGGGCCGTCGAAAGCGTAGAAATGCCATCGCCGAGCACCACCGCGACCGGCGCGACCGATCACGCGTCTCTACGGCAGCAGCCATTCGCTGACTCACGGCCTACCCCAGCGGGCCGCGGCGGCCGGCCGGACGCGGCAAGGTCAACAGCGCCCAGCCATGTGTCAGGCGCGGCTGGTGTCGTCGGATTCGAGCAGGGGCAGGATGCCAGTGAGGGTGAGGACCTTGCGGACGTGGCCGGTGGGGCTGGGCTGATCAGGTTCAGGGTGCCGCCGGCGGCCGTGGCGTCGTGGTAGGCGGTGACGAGGACGCTGAGGAATGTCGAGTCGAGGAAGGTCAGCTGGGAGAGGTCGACGTCGACGACGGGATTAATCCGCAGGGTGGTGGTGAGCAGGTCGCGTAGCTGGTCGACGGCGGTGAGGTCGAGCTCTCCGGACAAAGCCACCACGGCACGTCCGGGTGGGTCTCGGCGTGCGCCTGCCACAGCTCGTCGCTGGTCATCAAGCCCTCCTGGGCAGTGCGGCAGTAACGGCGGCGGTCAGTCCGGTCGGCGTGTTGTCGAGCACCAGTCCCGCGGTTAGGTGCTGGGCGAGCCACGGGTCGCGGCGCCCCGGCCGGGTTGGCTCGGGCAGGGCGGGCAGCTGTTCGGGTATCCCGGGGCCGTGGTCGCTGACCTGGCAGGCGAGCTCGTCGCCGATTCGGCGCAGCACCAGCTGTCCTCTGCCGCCGCCATGGCGCACGGCGCTTGTGGTCAGCGTTCACTGCCAGCACGAAGTCCTCCAACCCCTCTCCTAGGAGGTCGGCGGCGGCGGCGGCGGTGACGGCGTGCCGCAACGTGGGCACCCGCCAGGTGTGGTCAGCGCAGCCAGCAACAGTGTCTCGTCGCCGTTGGCACTGACTACGGCCGGAGGTACCCCACCTGCTGTGCGTGCGCCGAGAACCGCCACTTCACTCGGGCGTGCGGTGCAATGTCTTCCTGGCTGCTGGTCGGGCGCCAAAGCAGTGGATGGCAGCTGGTGTGAGCGGGGCAGCAGCTAGCTCTCGGCCTACCGAGCGGTTACGGGTGAGCGTAGCTGCGCGTGGGTCGTGTCCCTGCGGGTTGAGCGGGTAGACCGTGGACTCGGATTCGATGGACCCGGTGTGGTGATCACACAGTATGATCAAGTTGTTGGTGCGCAGGTAGGCGGCGACTGTGCCGCTCGTGGGTGGGACACCGGCAACAGATCTTGAAGGGCTAGGTTGAGCCGGGTTTAAGGGTCGAAGCGGTTGGTTCCTCTGATGCGGACCTGCGCGCCATCCGCCAAGAGAGGGCGTCCATCATGTCGTCGCGGCGGGCCAGCAGGAGGAACACACCGCCGACCAGGGTGGCGAGACCGCCGAAGCCCAAGGCGTAGCGGGCACCCAGCCACTGTCCGATGTAGCCGACCGCCGGCGCGCCGACGACGGTGGTACCCTGCCAGCCGATCGACCACAGGGCCATGATCCGGCCGCGCATCTGCTCGATGGAATCGGTCTGCAGCAGCGTCTTGGTGACCGAGTTGAACGTCACGGCGCCGGCACCGACGAGGCCCAGCAGCGGGTAGGCGATCGCGAGGTTCGGAGCGGCCGCGGCGGCCAGGATGACCACGCCCCACAGGGCGGCCGAGACCGCGACGGCCCAGATGTTGACCGTACGGCGGCGGGCGGAGAGCAGGCCGCCGAGGATCGAGCCGGTGGCGAGGCTGGTGAACGCCCAGCCGTAGGCGCGGGAGTCACCCTGGAACGTCGTCGAGGTGAACAGCGGCAGGGTGACCTGGAACTCCCACGTAAAGGCACCGCTGACGGCGACCAGGATCAGTGGCGTGCGCAGGTGCGGCGTGCGCCGGACGTAATCGAGTCCGGCCCGGATCTGCCGCTTCGCGCGGATCTCGGGCGCTGACACGATCAGCTCGGACACCCGTAGCAGGTGCAGGCCCGTGATGGCGGCGATGTAGGTGGCCGCGTTGATGAGAAAGCACGCACCGACACCGAACGTGGCGATCAGCAGGCCGGCCGCTCCGGGGCCGACCACCCGGGCCGCGTTGACGAGGATCGAGTTGAGGGCGATAGCGTTGGCCAGGCGGTCCCGACCGACCAGCGTGCTGATGATCGTCTGCCGGGTGGGAGTGTCCACGATGTCGACAACGCCGACGGCCAGGATCAGCGCGGTCAGCGACCAGACCCCAATCGTGTGGGTGAGGGTCAGCCCCCCGAGCGCGGCCGCGATCAGAAGTTCGGCGGCGGCGGTGATCTGCAGCAGGCGTCGCTTGTCCCAGCGGTCGGCGACGAGCCCGCCCCAGGCGCCGAGCAGGAGCAGGGGAGCGTACCGGCAGGCCGTGATGAGCCCCAACGCGCCGCCGCTGTGGGTCAGGTTGAGCACGAGCCAGCCCACGGCGACGTTCTGCATCCAGTTTCCGGCGACGGAGATGCTCTGCCCCGCCATGAACACCCGGAAGTTGCGTACCCGCAACGACAAGAACATGCCGGAGCGCGTCCGCCGCAGCGGTTGGTCGGTCACGCGAGCGGGAGGCGGGGTCGGGTCATCGGCATGCGCCTCCAGGTCTCGTCTCATGGAGGAGGTATTACGCGGGGGACAAATGATAGTACTGTTTGTAGGCCTAACCAAATAGCCGTACGGGTGGGTCGCGGCGAGCGCGCTTGGTCGAACTGCCGGAAATTCCCGGAGAAGTGCGAACAATACTTTCTATGCGATTCCCGTCGGTGCGGTGCTGACCTGCGCATGCCCGCCTCGGCGCTCGTGCGTGCGCCCGCCGAACCGGTGATTCCGTACGGTCCCGCTGCTCCTCGACCTGTTTACGCGATGGTCAGTCCGTTATACAGTTCGATCTCGCGGGGCAGACTCGCCGGCTGAGTGCGCTGGAGGTACCGATGGCCCAACGTGTCGGCGCTGAGTTCGGCTGGCGAGCGCTGGTGGGATGGATCCACTCGTACGGCATGCTCCACTCGACCCCGCTCGATCTCTACCGGATCGTTCCCGACGGCTACGGCTTCCTGTTCACGACGCTCGGCAAGAAGGACCAGTCGGCCGAGGAGACCGACGCGGCGCTCGGGCGGCTGCTGGAGACCGCGCAGCTGCTCGCGGCCAACGGGGCGGAGTTCTTCTGTATCAACAGTTCTCCGATGGTCACGCATGGCGGCCCCGGGGCGGACCTGCGCCTGATCGCGTCCATCCGCGAGGCCACCGGCCGTCCGGGCACCACCACGACCACGGCGGCCATGCGAGCCATGCGGGCCATGGGGATCACGAAGATCGCCATGTGCAGTCCATACCAGGCGCGCAATGCCAAGCTCATTGCCTTCCTAGAGGCGAACGGCTTCGAGGTCGTCGGTTCCTATGGCATGACGGAGGAGCTGACCCACATCCACCGCCTGCCGGGCGAGGTCGCGTACCGCGTCGGGCGCGAGGCATTCCGCGCCGCGCCCGGCGCCCAGGCCCTGTACATGGCTGGCGGCCGGCTGCGCGCCATCGACGTGATCGAGGAGCTGGAGACGGACCTGAAGGTCCCGGTCATCGCCAGCACCCCGGCCATCGTCTGGGAGGTACTGCACTACTTCGGCACCACCACACCGATCGACGGCTTCGGGCGCCTACTGTCCGAGTTCCCGGCGCTCGCCGAGGGGGACCGCCAGCACTGACGCCGCACCGGCCACCCGCGACCGACCATGGAGGAGCGCCCAGTGCCATCGGTTCTCGAACGACTGGCAGACATCGTTGCCGGCGTCCCGCCCGAGCAGCTGCCCGACGAGGTCGTGCACGAGGCCGGCCGGCGGCTGCTCGACGCCATCGGATGCATGCTCGGCGGCTCGGCGGCCGGACCCGTGCGAGCCGCCTTCGACGCGGTGGGTACGACGGCCGGTCCGGCCACCCTGGTCGGCGACGGCCGCCGCGCCTCCGTCGCCGACGCCGCGCTCGCCAACAGTACGGCTCTGCGGTACCTGGACTATATGGACGGGCATCCCGGGCCGTACCCCTGCCACCCGTCGCTGCTCGTCCCGGCCGTGCTGGCGGCGGCCGAGTCCCACCGGGCCGGCGGCCGCCAGCTCGCCCTCGCGATAGCGTTGGGCTACGAGGTCGACATCCGGATGCAGCTCGGTTCCGGCGACCCCGACATCACCGCACATGGGTGGAGCGGAAGCACGAACCTGGCCGTGGCGGTGCCGTCAGCGGTGGCGGGGATCTTCGGACTGTCCCGCGACGAGCTCGTCCACGCCCTGGCCATCGCGACCGTCCACGGACCCACGCTCGGTGCGAGCGGCCGAGGCCAGATGGCGCCGAGCAAGTCCTGTGTGGACGGCATGGTGGCGCAGTCGGCGATCACGGCGGCCCTCCTCGCCCGGCACGGCATGCGTGGCAAGGTGACGGCGTTCGAAGGTGAGGACGGTTTCCTCAACGGTGTCGCCGGGCGGTTCGACGAGGAGGTACTCCTCGGGCCGATCGACCACTTCCGGATCCTCGACGCCTACACCAAGCAGTACAACGCGGTGAAGTGCGCGCAGTCGGCGGTAGGTTCCGTGGTCGCGTTGCGCGAAAGTGTGGCCGGCCGGTGGGACGAGGTGGACCGGATCATCCTGCGGCTCGCCGAACGCGACTGGCGTAACCAGTCGGACGACGTGGAGGCCCGCCGCCGACCGGGCAACCGCGACACGGCCAACCACAGCGTCGTCTACTGCCTCGCCGCGGCGGCCATCGACGGACATCTGCAGGCCGAGCAGTTCGGCCCGGACCGGCTCGCCGATCCCCGCATCCACGCGCTCATCGATCGTACGGTTATCGCGCCGGACCCGGAGCTCACCTCGTACTGGCCGAAGGCGAACCCGGCCTCCGTGGAGATCCGCCTGCGCTCCGGCGAGACGTTCACGCACACGACCATCTACTTTCCCGGTCATCCGCGCAATCCCATCCGCGACGAGGAACTCGAGGCGAAGTTCCGGTCGCTCGCGACGCCGGTGGTGGGCGCCGAGCGCGCCGGCACGATCGTCGAGCAGGTGCGGCGGCTGCCGGAGCTGACCGAGGTCGGGGGTCTGCTTGCCTTGTTGTCACCGGGTTCTGGTGTGGAGGCTTGATTCGATGCGTGTGCTGCTGATTATGAACGGATCCCGGGCCCGGTACGCGGGCGGCGCGGACGAGGCACGGTTGCGCGTGTGGCAGCCGTACTGCGCGCCGGGAACTCAGCTCGAGATCGGGTATCTGCCCGATGAGGACAGCAGCGGCGGAGTCGCGCGCAACTACGAGTTCGGCACGGCCGACGCGGCGACCAGGCAGGCCGTGCTGTACCCCGACCGCTGTGCGCAGGCCGAGCAGGAGGGGTACGACGCGGTCATCATGCACTGCTGCTCGGATCCCGGGCTGGAACGGGCCCGCGCCCGGGTCTCGATTCCGGTGATCGGGCCGGGCGAGGCGACGTTGCGGGCCGGCGCGATGCTCAGCCGCGCGATCGGGATGACGGTGCCCAGCGACAAGTCGGTGAAGCACCATCGCGAACAGGTCACCGAGCTCGGGCTCGACGACCGGTTGCTCGGCATCGAACCGATCAACCGTCCGATCGGCGCGTACGCCCGACAGGATCCGCGGGCGATGACCGATGCGCTGGTCGCGGCGGCGCAGCGGCTGGTCGACCGTGGTGCCGATGTCATCTGCCCGACCGGCCTCGCGTTCATCCCGGTCCGGGTCGCGGCGGCCGAGGTCGCCCGCCGGATCAGAGTTCCGGTGTTGGATCCGGCTCTGCTCGCCGTACGCGCGACGGAGACACTGGTCGCTTCGGTAGCCGCGGCCCGGACTCCTCCGCTCGGCTGACACCCAAGCGCCATCCGGTTCTCCCGCGCGGAACACTCTTGACCCCTTGTGATAATGGTCATACGGTTATACCTAACTCACCGAGCATTCAATGTGGCCAGGGAGGCGATCGTGCGGATCGACGCAGTACGCGTCCTGGCCCGGACGATGCAGCGGGTGGACCCGCAATGGCGCACGTCGTCGTACAAGGCTTCAGAAGTGGGCGGTGTGTACTTCGCGGTCGAGGCCGGAGGCCAGGTCGGCGTCGGCGCCTCCGCGGCCCATCCGCGCCGGCTCACCATCGAGGAACTGACCAACCAGCTCAACGACGTCGCCGCTGCCCTCACCCACCAGCCGCTCGAGCAGGCCCGGCGCATCCTCGGCGGCCGGCCGTTGGCCGGGCGCGCGTCCATCGCAGTCGACCTCGCCCTGCACGACCTCGTCGGGCGGCTCGCCGGGTTGCCGGCCGAGACGTTGTGGGGCGGGCCGGTCCGTGACCGGATCAACCTCGTCCGGATGGTCGGCATCAAGGAACCGGAACTCCTCGTCGACGCCGTACGTCCGCTGTACGACACCGGCGTACGGGCCTTCAAGCTCAAGGTGGGCGACGGGGTCGAGCGCGACATCGACCGGGTGCGCCGGGTCCGCCAGGAGTTCGGCGAGTCGTTGACGCTGATGATTGACGCGAACGGCGCGTACGACCGCGAGAACGCGCTGGCGCTCTGCCAGGGCCTCGGCGAGCTGGACGTCCATTGCGTCGAACAACCGCTGCCGTACCGCGACTTGGCGGGGATGACTGAACTGCGGGCCAAGTCTCCCGTCCGGCTCATGGCCGACCAGATGGTCGAGAGCGCGGACGACGTGGTGCGGGTCGCCCACGCCGGCGGCGCCGACATCGTGTCTTTGAAGCTCACCAAGATGGGCAGCGTCGACGAGTGTGTTCGCGTCGCCCATGTCTGTGCCGCCACGGGGCTCGGCGTCCACCTCGGTGGCTGCGCCGCGCCCGGGATCGTCGACAGCGCGTTGACCCGTCTCGCGTTGTCGACCCCCGATATCGACATCTTCGCCGAGGTCGGCGAATCGTCAGCACTGGTCGATGACCAGGTGCTCGGAGTCGTCTACACCGGCGAGTACGCCACCAGCGACGGAAACCCAGGGCTCGGCGGCATCCCACCGGTCCTCTGATCAGCCCCCGCGTGTGGTCGCGCCGCCGCCCTTACTCAGCACTGATTGGAGGAACTGAATGAGCAGTCCCGACAGCTCAGGACACGCAACGAAGCGGCGGCTCGCCGCGCTGCTGCCGGTCACCGGTGTCTGCCTGTTGGTCACGGCGTGCGGCGGCTCGACGCCCGTATCCACGACTCCCGCAGAGAACCTCAACGACAAGACCGTCGACCAACTCTACGAGGGAGCCAAGAAGGAAGGCACGCTCGTCCTCTACGCCGCCGACTCCGGCAAGGACCTCATTCCGGGCTTCGAGAAGCAGTACCCCGGAGTCAAGGTCCAGTACTTCCAGCAGCAGGGTGAGCAGTCGGCGGCGAAGGCGGCAGCCGAAGCCCGCGCCGGCGTATATAACGTCGACGTCATCGACACCGAGCAGAACACGAGCTACTCGCTGTCGCAGACCGGTCTTCTCGCGAAGTACAGCCCGCCCGCGGGCGCCGATGTCGACGCCAAGTACAAGACCCCGTACTTCACCGGCTACCGGGTGCAGCTGAAGCCGATCGCGTACAACACCAAGCTGGTCGCGACGGCCGACGTACCCAAGAGCCTCGACGACCTGAGCGACCCGAAGTGGGCGAACAAGATCTGCGCCGAGCCCAGCGAGGTGTCGGTCTTCGCCGACATGGTGCAGGACCTCGGCCAGGACCAGACCGAGCAGTACTGGAAGACGCTGACGTCGCACGGCCTGCGGTTTGTCAGCGGCCAGACCAACCTGGTCCAGTCCGTCCTGAGCGGCGACTGCCCGGTGGCCGTCTCGGCCAACCTGCACACCGTCGCCAAGAACGCCGCGAAGGGCGCGCCGATCGGTTGGGTGAAGACCGATCCGCTGTACGGCAACTACGGCGCCGTCAACGTCGCGGCCAAGGCCCCACACCCGTACGCGGCCCGGCTGTGGGCGAACTACGTGCTCTCGCCGGTGGGCCAGCAGGTCGTCATCGACGCCTACCGCGTGCCGTCGAACCACTCGGTGGCGCCGAAGGAGCCCGAGTTGGCGGACAACAGGTACAACGCCGTCGTGGCCGGCGACGAGGTGATGAAGAACTTTTCGAAGTACAACACCCTCTACTACACCACCACCGGTCGGCCCGTCACCGGCGGCTGATCCTCGGTCGCAACCGCGGGGTCGGGGGGTCTCCCGGCTCCGCGGACCGGCATAGCCAAGGGCGCGGTCTGGTTGGTGGTGCTCTTGGTCCGCCGGGTTGCCGGCACGCGCGAAGGTTGGAGCACGATGATCGTGGGAACGACAACTGCAGAGGACCATGCTGAAACCGCTTCGCCCGAAGTCGACCGCCGCCCGGACGGCGGTCACGGCCGCCGGTTCCGACTCCCGGTGAAGTTCGACATCAGTTGGCTCGTACCGCTGGCGATCGCGGTCCTGATCGGATACCTCACGGTCGTACCGATCGTCATGATGATCCGCGACAGCCTCCGGGACGCGAACGGAGCATTCGGGCTCGACAACTACAAGCTCATCCTCACCAGCCACACCTCCTGGTCCCTCATTGGACAGTCGGTCGTGTTCGCGCTCGGCGCGACCCTGTTCGGTACCGCGGTCGGTGCCGTCCTGGCCTGGCTGGTCGAACGCACCAACGTTCCCGGCCGCCGCATCTTCTACGTTGCCGCCCTGGTGCCGCTCATTATCCCGGGATCGCTGTCGACGTTCGCGTGGGTGCTGCTGCTCAGCCCGAACGTCGGCTGGATCAACGTGGTCATCAAGGACATCACCGGCCTCGACAAGGCACCGCTGAACGTCTACAGCATGCCGGGCATGATCTTCGTCGAGGGCCTGCACCTGAGCTCGTTGGCCTTCCTGCTCATCGCGGCCGCGCTGCGGTCGATGGATGCGTCGCTCGAGGAGGCGGCGTCGTCCTCGGGCGCCCGGATACTGACCACGGCCCGCCGTATCACCATGCCGCTGTTGCTGCCGGCTCTGGCCTCGACCCTCCTGCTCGGCCTCGTGCGGGCCATCGAAGGGTTCGAGGTGCCGGCCATGCTGGGTCAGCCCGCGCGCATCTACGTCCTCACCAGCCAGATCTACCTGGCACTCAACACGTTCCCCATCAACCTCGGTGTGGTCGGCACGTACTCGACCCTGCTGTTCATCGTCGCCGCGGTCGGCGTGATCTTCTACCTGCGGCTGCTCGCCCGCGGCGGCTACAGCACGGTGACCGGCAAGGGATTCCGCCCGCGCGTCATCGACCTCGGCCGGTACCGGTACGTGGCGTTCGTCTTCGCTCTGTTCTACGTCGCGCTGCTGTGCCTCCTGCCGGCCGTGATCATGATCTGGTCGTCGTTCCTGCCGTTCTACGCGGCACCCAGCGGCGAGGCGATGCACCTGTTGACACTGTCGAACTACCGCACGTTGTTCTCCGACCCCATCGCGTTGCAGTCGGCGCGCAACAGCCTGATCCTCGGACTCGGCGCGGCGACCATCGTGGTCCTGCTGAGTGCGGTGTCGTCGTGGATCACCGCCCGTACCCGGATCAAGGGCCGGCAGCTGCTGGACGTGGCCGCGTTCCTGCCCATCGCGATTCCCGGGCTCGTGCTCGGCGTCGCGATGATCGACCTCTACGCGGCGTCGCCTCTGCACATCTACGGCACCATCTTCGTACTCATCATCGCCTTCGTGATCCGCTTCCTGCCGTACGGCATGCGTGCCAGCTCGGCCAGCATCGTGCAGCTCCACACCGAGCTGGAGGAGGCGGCCATGGTGTCCGGTGCCCGCTGGCTGCAGCGGTTCCGGCGGGTCGTCCTGCCGTTACTACGGCCCGGACTGTTCGCGGCCTGGATCTACGTCTTCATCGTCTCCACCCGCGAGATGTCCTCGGCCATCATCCTGTCCAGCCAACAGAACATCCCGTTGGCTGTCCTGATCTACAACCTCTACACGAACGGCAACTACACCGCCCTGTCCGCGCTCGGGGTCTGCATGATTCTCGGACTTTCCCTGCTGGTCGCCCTGTTCCAGCGACTCGGTGGCCGCCTGACGGCCTGACCGGCGACGGCATAGCCATGGTGACGGGCGGCCGTCACCTGGCGGACCAGTCAGGCGGCGGGCCACCGCCCACTCGGCAAAGGAGAAGCATGACTGACGCACCTGCCGCGACCCGACAGCTGGCCGAGTACGCGGCCACGGTCACCGCCGACGACATTCCGGTCGAGGTCACCGAGGCGGCCAAGCTGGTGGTGCTCGACACCGTGGGTGTGGCGATGGCCGCGGTCGACTTTCCCATCGGGCGGATCCTCACCGACTATGCCGCCGCGATGGGCGGCGCACCCGCGGCCCGGGTGCTCGGTACCGACCTGGCGACGTCGCCCCAGCTCGCCGCTCAGATCAACGGCACGCTCGCCCACGGCCTCGACTACGACGACCACGGACACCTCAGCACGCACGTCCTGCCGGCGGCGCTGGCGGTCGGGGAGTCCCTGGGCTCGTCCGGCGCCGACCTTCTCACCGCGTACGTGGTCGGGCGCGAATGTGGGTACCGCCTGTCGTCCGTCATCGAGGCCAAACGCAAGCAGAAGCAGGGGCCGACCTACCGGGGCTGGTACCGCGTCGGCGTGGTCGGACCGGTGGCGGCCGCGGTCGCGGCGAGCCGGATGCTGGGACTCGACCCTGAACGGACGCGTTACGCCATCGGCATCGCGAGCTCCAGCTCGGGTGGGCTGCGCCGCAACCTCGGCACGATGACGAAGGCCCTGCACGCGGGCAACAGCGCGGCCGCCGGGGTCACCGCGGCGATGCTGGCCGCGCGTGGCTTCACCGCCGACGCGGAAGCCATCGAAGGCCCGCTGGGGCTCGTGAACGCGATCTGCCTGCCGGGCGAGGCCGAGTGGGTCCCGCTCGCCCGCCTCGGCGCGCCGTACGAGCTGTCGCAGAAGCTGGGGGTCAAGTACTTCCCGGCCTGCAGCCCGAGCCACAAGCCGTTGGCGGCGATGCTGAAGTTGCGCCGCGACCACGCCATCGACCCGGCCCGAGTGGCGTCGATCGAGGCGGATCTGCACGAGTTCTCGCTCCGGCGGCTCGATCCTGCTGAGGCGATCGCGACTGGGTACAGCCTGCCGTACCTGCTCGCCATCGCGTTGGTCGATGGCCGGGTCGGGCCCGACCAGGTGAACGGGGACCGGCTGCACGACCCGGTCGTCCGGCAGCTGATGGCGAAGGTCGTCGCCGATCCCGACGCGGCCCCGGCGGGTGCGCCGGAACGGGTGACGATCCGCCTTGACGACGGCACGGTGCTCACCGCCGAGTGCGGGTGCAAGCCGGACCTCAGCGAACCCGGAGAGATCGCCGCGAAGTTCGACGACTGCGCCGGGCGGCGGTTGGACCTGCACGGCGTCACGCAACTCAAGGAGGCCATCCTGGACCTGGGCGCGGTAGCCGACGTCCGGGACCTGACGGCCATGACAACAGGGACGGCCGGGTCGGGTCCATGTTGATCATGGACCCGGCGGGCATCGACCTGTCCGGCGGGCGGCAGCAGCACCTGGTGCTGGCCCGCGCCCTGGTGACGGAACCGCCCCTGCTGCTGCGATGCAGGCCCGCGTCATGGCGGTGCACGGCTTCGTCTTCCTGGGCACAACGATCGGGATGCCCATCGCCGGGTGGATCTGCGACGTCGCCGGGCCACGTGCCGGCATGGCGACCGCCGCCGTCTCCGCGCTAGCGGTCGCGGCGCCGCTGCCCGGGCTGCGGCAGGTGCCTATCTCGGATGTGGCACTGGACACGCAGCCCCCGCCCTAATAGGTTAATGGCCAGACCATTCACACGATCCGGATCCGGGGACGCGCAGCGCGGACGTCCTGCGCGCGGCGGCGCACCGGCCCCGGCCCGAGGGCTGCTTCGCGTGGACGGTCCAGCATTCCGAGCCTCCAACTGAAGAATCCTGAGGAGAACTGAATGTCAACACGCAACAGGATCGCTGTGGTCGGATTGGCTGAGGTCCATCCGCCACAGGGGATGAGCCAGCGCATGATGGCGAGCGAGGCGACGCGCCTGGCCGTCGAGGATGCCGGTCTGAAGATCAGCGACATCGACGGTGCGATCGACCTGCGGCGCACCGGTGGCGGTGGCGACCGCGCCAGCTACAGCGACACCTTCACCCGGTTCCTCGGAATGCAGGCGCAGTTCTACTTCACGATCGGCCGTGGTGGCGCGCTCGCCGGCCTGGCGACGGCTGCCGCGACCGGCTTCCTGGACCGCGGCCTGGCCAACTACGTGGTCTGCGTCGGCGCCGTCGACGACTGGTCGAAGGCCGAGCAGACCAAGAAGCAGGGCCACCGCGGCATGCAGCACGCGGAGAAGGAGGGCTACTGGGGCAAGCCGCTCGGTGACCTCCGGGCCGCGAGCCATCACAGCTGGATGGCCGCCCGCCACATGGCCGAGTACGGCACCACCAGCGAACAGCTCGGCGCGATCTCCGTCGCCCAGCGCGCGTGGGCCTGCCTCAACCCCGACGCCAAGATGTACGGCCGCCCGATCACCATCGAGGACCACCAGAACTCCCCGCGGGTCGTCGAGCCCTACCACCGCCTCGACTGCAGCCTGATCTCCGACGGCGGGATCGCGTTCATCCTCACCACCGAGGAGCGCGCCAAGGATCTCAAGCAGCAGCCGATTTGGGTCTCCGGTCAGGGCTTTGGTGAGATCGCCGCGTCGTACTGGTGGGAGAAGAAGAACCTCACCCACATGGCGGTCGCTCCCGCCAAGCAGAAGGCCTTCGCGCAGGCCGGCATCACCCTGAACGACATCGACGTCGCGCAGCTCTACGACTGCTTCACCGGCGAGGTGCTCCTGCAGCTGGAGGACTACGGCTGGGCGGAGAAGGGCCAGGGCGGCAAGTACGTCGAGTCCGGCGCCACCGCGCCCGGCGGCCACGGCATCCCGGTGAACACCGGTGGCGGCCTGCTCTCGAACTGGCACCTCGGCGACCTCGTCGGCTACGCCGAGGCCGTCCAGCAGCTGCGCGGCACCGCGGGCGACCGCCAGGTCAAGGACGCCAAGGTCGCCCTGACCACGGGGCACGGCGGCGAGCTCGTCTCGCCGAGCATGTGCTCGATTCACACCAGCACGATCCTGACGGTGGACTGACATGACGAACGAAGGCGTAACGGTGACCGAACCCAAGAAGTGGAACAAGCCGCGCCCGAACATCGACGCCGACAGCGCCGAGTTCTGGGAGGGCCTCAAGCGCCACGAGCTGCTGCTGTGGACCTGTGAGGAGTGCGGCGCGGCGTATTGGCCGAAGTGCTACTGCCGCAATCACGAGAACAAGCCGTTCGCAGCGAACCTGTCCTGGAAGCCGTCCAGCGGGTACGGCCGGATCTTCGCGATGAACCGGCACGAGTACGCGTTCCACGCCGGCTTCAAGGAGGACGTGCCCTACTTCTACGCCCTCGTCGAGCTCGACGAGGGCCCGGTGATCAGCTCCACGATCATCGGCGAGCAGCCAACCGACCCAATCAAGGACATCGGCCGGCGCGTGAAGATCGCCTTCGAGGACCACCCCGAAGAGGGCTTCACCCTGCCCCGCTTCGAACTGGTCGCCGAGTAACCGTGACCTCGACGGAGGAGGTTACGGCGGCCATTCGGGACGTCCGCGTGAGCCGGGTCGTCATGCCCAAGGACGACCCGACCTGGCGGTTCGCGCTGGGCGCCCGCGCCGAGTCCGTCGGCATCCTGCTGGAAATGCAGGATGTCGACGGGCAGATCGGGCTCGGGTACGCCTCCGAGGTCCCGCACCTGGGCTACAACATCGACGTCATGGAGGCCGTGGTCCGCTCGCAGGTCCCGGCGATCCTCGCCGCCGGCCCGCTGGACCGGCGCAGCCTGGTCGGCTCGCCGTGGAAGCAGCAGCTGCCGGCGCCCGTCCGCTCGCTGCTGGACATGGCGTGGCACGACCTGGTCGGCAAGATCGTCGGCGTCCCGCTGTACCGGCTGCTCGGCGGCGCGGAGAACGTCAGCCTGCGGGTCAACCGCATCCTGGCGCTGAAGACCCCGGACGAGATGGCCGCGGTCGCCGCCGGCCTGGCCGCCGAGGGCTACGACCACTTCAAGATCAAGGTCGAGAACAGGCCGCAGTCGCTGGACATCGCCCGCGTCGCCGCGATCCGCGAGGCGGTGGGCGACAAGGCCGTCATGACCGTCGACGCCAACCAGAGCTACACCGCCAAGGAGGCGGTGACGTTCGGGCAGGCAATCCACAAGTACGGCGTGCAGGTCTTCGAACAGCCCGTCCCGCAGCGCGACATCGACGGGCTGCGCTGGGTGCGCGAGCGCTCCGATCTGACCATCGAGGCCGACGAGGCCGCCGACTCGCTCGAGGCGGTCGTCGCGATGCTGCGCAAGGACGCGGTCGACGCGGTCTCGCTGAAGCTGTCCAAGCTCGGCGGCATCGACTCGCTGCTGCTGGCCGCCAACCTCTGCGCGGCCCACGGCATTCCCTCGCGCATCGGCGCGCACGTCGGCAGCCGGATCATGAACGCCGCCGCCCTGCACGCCGCCGCCGCGCTGCCGCACCTCGAACCGTTCGCCGAACTCGGCGAGTTCGCCCGCCTCCAGAACGACTGCGCCACCGGGCTCGAGGTGGTCGACGGCGGGATCACTGTTCCGACCGCTCCCGGGCTCGGCGTCAGTCTCGTCTGAGTACCGACCGCCCCAACCGAACAGGACGACCATGGCATCCCCGACCGCGACCGAAACTCCCGCCGCCCGACCGCTGGACCCGATGGCGCTGCTCAACGTGAGCAGTGCCGCGGTGGTCGGAGCCTCGCCCGGCAAGCACTACTCCACCAGCGTGATCGCCAATCTGCTGCAGTTCGGCCTGCCGGCCGAAAAGGTCATGCCGATCAACCCGAAGTACGACGAGATCGACGGACTGCGCTGCCACGCGAGCCTCGCCGACCTTCCCGGACGGCCCTCGCTCGTCGTGTCCCTGGTCGGGGTGGAGCGCGTCGACGCCGTCCTCGATGACGCCATCGAGGCTCAGGTGCCCGCGATGCTGGTCATCGCCGACGGCTACTCCGAGATGGGTGCTGAGGGCACCGCCCGGCAGGCGCGCCTGGCCGATAAGGCGGCCCGCCACGGGGTGACCCTGCTTGGGCCGAACAGCCTCGGCTACGTCGCCCCCTCCCGCGGCGTGGCGGCCTGGGTCGGCGGCCGGGTCCCCGAGCGCCTGACGGCGGGCCGGGTCTCCCTGGCGTTCCAGTCCAGCGGCATGCTCAACCTGGTCCTGAACCAGGTCGCCCACCGTAGGATCGGCCTGGCAGCCGCGGTCTCGGTCGGCAACGAGGCCGTCATGGACCTGGCCGACTTCATCCGCGCCTTCGCCGACGACGCCGAGACCGACGTCCTCGGCATCGTCCTGGAGAGCACGACCCGGCCGCGGGCGCTGGCCCAGGCGCTGTTACACGCCAACCAGGCCGGCAAGACCGTCGTCGTGCTCAGTATCGGCAAGTCCGAGCGGGGCATGAAGAACGTCTCCTCACACGCTGGCCGCATGGCCACGTCGGGCCGTGTGTGGTCCGCGCTGTTCCGTCAGGTCGGCGCTCTGGTCGTCGACGACCTCACCGACTTCATGGAGACCGTCGCCCTCACCGCCGGCCTGTCGGCAGAGGCTCGCGGCGGTGGGCTCGCGTTGGCCACCATCTCCGGCGGCGACTGCGGCCTGCTCAGCGACATGGCCGAGAACCTCGACCTCGAGCTCAGCGACGTCACGCCCGAGACCCAGGCGATCCTGGACGAGCAGCTGTCTCGGACGAACATCCTGGCCAACCCGCTCGACGTCCGGAACACGCGGACGTCCGCGCCGAAGGTGTTCTGGGCGAGCCTGGCGGCCCTGGCCGCCGACCCGAACATCGCGACCGTCGCACTGCGGCTCAACCTCGCCCTCGCACCGACCAAGCAGCACGAGGAGATGTACACCCGGGTAGCCGAGCACATCCGCGCCAACGGCGCCGAATGCGTCTTCACCTCCCGCGTGACGGAGACGTCCTCGGAACGCTGGTTCGATCTGTTCGCCGAGCTCGGGACGCCGTTCCTCACCAGCTACGACGGCGCGCTCAAGGCGTTCGCCAACCTGCAGCACCACCGCCGCGACGCTCACTACGTCAACGAGGACGGCGCCTTCACGGCGCTGCCCGAGGTGGTGGCCGAGATGCCCGAGACGCAGCCGCTGTCCTGGCAGCAGACCATGGACTGGGTCGGCCGCACCGGCATGTCCTTCACCAGGACGGTCCAGGCCATGAGCGTCGCCGAGGCGGTCGAGGCGACCGCGACGATGACGTTCCCCTTGGTCGCGAAGGGCATCGTCCCGGGCGTCGCGCACAAGAGCGACCTGAAGCTGGTCGAGCTCAACATCGCCGACGTCGAGGACCTCGAGGCTCGCGTGACCGCGCTGTTCGAGCGCATGGCCGGCCTGGCGGTGACCGACGAGTTCGCCGTCGAGATCCAGGAGATGGCCGGCGGCGGTGCCGAGTTCTTCCTCGGCATGCACTCGGACCCGATCCTCGGCCGGATCATGTCCTTCGGCCTGGGCGGCATCTTCCTGGAATTGCTGCACGACGTCGCCTACGCCGTACCGCCGGTGTCCGCCGCGCAGGCGACGGCGCTGCTGCAGACGCTGCGCGGCTGGGACGTTCTGCAGGGCGCCCGGGGGCAGGAGCCGCGGGACGTTGCAGCGCTCGCCGACGTCATCGCGACCGTGTCCGCGGCCGTCGCCGACCCCGATTCGACCGTCTCAAGCTTCGACTTCAACCCTGTCCTGGTGATGCCCGCCGGCAGCGGCGTCGTCGCCGTAGACGCGTACGTCGAGGGCACCAAGTAACCCGCTATTCCTAAGGAGTTCTGATGGTGATGACCACTGCCGACCCCGTCGGCATCGTGGGGGCGGGCGCGATGGGCCTGCCGATCGTCCGCTACCTCACCGACGCAGGCTTCCGCGTGCTGTGCTGGGACCTGGACCCGGGCCGCCTTAACGGCGCCGTCACCAACGGCGGCGAGGCGGCCTCCGGTCCTGCGGACCTGGGCGTGTGCCGGGCGCTGCTCGTGTTCGTCCCGACCGACGAGGACGTGCGCTCGGTCGCGCTGGAGTTCGCCGAGGTTGCCTCGCCGGGCGCGTACTTCGTGATCCACAGCTCGGTGCGCACCCAGACCTGCCGGGCCCTGACCGAGGAACTCGCCCCGGCCAGGATCAAGGTCGTCGACGCCGCACTGACCGGTGGCGTGCGCGGTGCCCGGGCAGGCGAGATCAACCTGCTCGTCGGCGGTGCCGCGGAGGACGTCGCGGCCCTCGAGCCGGTCTTCAAGCCCTGGACCAGCCACGTCAACCACCTCGGCCCGTCCGGGAACGGCCAGATCGGCAAGACGGTCAACAACATGATCCACTGGGGTCAGATCGTCTGCATCGTCGAGGCGCTCTCGCTGGGTCTCGAGCTGGGCCTCAAGCCGGAGCAGATGCGCCCGGCGCTCTACAACGGACCGACCGACAGCCGCACCCTCCGCGAGCTCGAGGAGATGCGGTTCACCTGGTACGAGAAGGACACCGACAACGCCGTCGAGATGGCCTCCGACATCGACCGGAAGCTGTACTTCAGCGAGATCGTCCGGACCTTCATGCGCAGCATCAACGTCGCGAACGTCGCCGCCCTGCTCGACGGCGAGAGTGTCGTCGAACTGCCGGAGATCACCATCTGACCGCAGCGCACGGCCCCACGCGAAAGAGGGCCCTACTGACACATCCGTGGGTGGGTTGGCGTGATCAAGTGATAGTCGATGGTGGAGATCTTCTCGGTCGGGCGGTCGGTGACCGGGCCGTGGTTCTCGTCTGTCGGCATGGGGTCGCCGGCGGCGAACGAGCACAGCGAGGCTTGCCCATAGCTGGCGGGCGAGGTTCGCGGTACGCCCTCGGGGTGGCCGTTCTTCCCACGCCTCCAGTGCTGGCGTATCTGCCGCGCCAGAAACGGATCCCCAGACCACCGGTCCGCCCTCAACGCGGCGAATATCCGCTTCCGCTGCACCGGATCGTCAGTGCGCCGGGTGATCGCCCGGCGCACCTCGGCCTTCGCCGCCTCCATGCTCGCCGCGATGTCGGCCATCGCGTCGCGGACGGTTTCCTTCCACGCGTTCGCCAGCACCAAACCGCGTGTGGGTGCCGTCCGCCAGCCACCGATCCCGCACCTGTCGATCCCGTAGTCCGGCTCCGACACGGTTGACCGAGCCGTAATGCTGCCACACCTCGCTGCGCACCCGGCCCAACCGGCGGGCCTGCTCCACCAGAGCCGCGTACTTGCCGGGGTTCAGTCGGGCGGAGTAGGCGATGCGGGTGACCTTCACCGGTCATCTCCCACGGTCAGGACCGCCCCTTCGACTTCCTTCTCGTAGCGGCGCAGACCGTACAGCCGACAGGAGAAGGTGTGCACGACCGCCAACAGGTCCTTGGACGACGGGCCACGATCCGACCCTCCACCTCCCACCGACGCACCGTGCTCACCGAGCGGCCCACCCCGCTCGGCAAACTCGCCCATCCGATACACGCCACCCACGACGGTCAATCGTCGGCAGCCCTACAAGGGAAAGCAACCACTAGTCGCAGCTCCACGAGGGTGTTGGACAGTTGGTGGTCGATGCTGATTTCGATGGCGGCGCGGTGACGCATGATGCGGCGGGAAAGGCCGACGAAGGCGGGGATGCGGCTGCGGCGCGCCCAGCCGATCCACTGGTCGAGTGCGGTGACCGCCAGCCGTGGGAACCCCTGCCGGGACAGCTGAACTGCCCCGCGCGGTCGTTCCTTCAGCGCCCATGCCCGATGCAGACGGGGATGGGTGCGTTCGATCAGTCCAGCTGGGTCTGCTGGGCCTCGGTCAGGTCGTCAGGGTCCTTCCGCAGTGCCCAACGGGCGTTCTTGAGCGCCTTGGACACCTCGCTGGATCGCCCGTTCCCGCCGCGGGCGGTGTTCCACACGTCGCGGCGGACCTGGTCGAGTGCCTCGGTGGCCCAGGCCGCCACATGGTAGCGGTCGGCGCCGCGGACCGCGTTCGGGCAGCGCTCGTCGATCACATCAGTGATCCACTGGGCGCCATCGGTGGACACGTGGGTGATCTGGCACAGCGTTCGGGACCCAGCAAGAGCCCCGCCCGACGAGCTCTCGGGCGGGGCTCTTTCGTGGCGGCGTCAGAGCTTGAAGCCGAACCGCTTCGCGAGCCAGAACGCCAGGCCGCCGATGACGATGCTGGCGCCGGAGAGCATCGATCCGTAGGCGCTGAGCGCCCCGGCTGTGCCGTCCTTCCACATGTCAAGCAGTTGCGTCGCGACGACCGGCGTCGCCGCCGTGTAGAGCATCGAGGCGATCGACACGTCGCGGAAGGCGTGGAAGAAGACGTAGAGCCACGATCCGATGATGGCGGGCATCAGCAGCGGGAACAGGATGCGCCGGAAGACGTTGAGCGTGCCCGCGCCTGCGACGCGGCTCGAGTCATCGATGTCCGGGCTGATCTGCAACAGCGCCGGCTGTAGGTACCGCATGGAGTACGGCGCGTAGTGGGCGACGAACGCGAACACCAGGATCCAGAGTGTTCCGTAGATGCCGATCGGGACCCGCAGGAAGGTGATCAGGAAGGCCAGCCCCAGCACGGTTCCGGGGATCACCATCGGTACGGACAGGATGTGGTCCAGGCTCTGTCGGCCTCGTACCTTCGTGCGGACGATGATGTACGCGGCGACGAGGCACAGCAGAGTGGCCCACGTCGCCGAGACGACGCCGACGTACAGGCTGTTCGTCACCCCGTCCCAGATGCCGCGATAGTCCGCGACCTGCTCGTAGTTCTTCATGGTGAACTCGCCGAGGCCGTCGCCCTGACCGAGCTGTGGCCAGAATGAGGTCATCACCATCGCGAGGACCGGGGCGACGTAGCCCAGCAGGATGAGGAAGGTGACTCCGCCGGCGACCCATCGCCAGTGCCCCAGATCGGCCTCGCGTGCGCGGAACGCCTTGCCGGTCACCGTGGCGAAGCGCGAGCCGAGCTTGGTCGCCCGGTGGTACAGGTAGAGACCCAGGGACAGCACCACGACGAGCATCGTTCCGAACGCGGCCGCGGTCGCGTAGTCCGGCCGGAAGCTCTTGCGCAGGCTGCTGTAGATCTCGGTGGTGAACGTGCGGATGCCGGCCGAACTGCCGAGGAACAGCGGGATCTCGAAGGCCTGGACGGCCCGCACGACGACCAGGATCAGGACTGCGAAAATGCTCGGCGCCAGCAACGGGCCGGAGATGCGACGCAGCACAGTGGATCGGCGAGCGCCGGAGGTCAGTGCGCCCTCCTCGAGACTGGCATCCATAGCGCGGAACGGGCCGACCAGCAGCAGGAAGACCATCGGCGCCCAGGACCAAGCCTGGATGATGATGATGCCCGGCATGCTCTGGACGACCGGTGCCCAGCCGATGAGGTCTTCGACCGGCCCGCGGGCGATTCCGGCCCCCTTGCCGAACAGCAGGATCCAGCCGGTGGCCTCGATCATGCCAGGGATCGCGAATGAGAAGAACACGCAGGCGTAGACGAGGCCCTTGCCCGCCATGTTCGTGCGAGCCACGAACCACGCCATGGCACTACCCAGCGCGAGGGCCAGCACGCTGGCGCCCACCGTGAAGACGGCGGTGTCCCACGCGACGTCCTTGAAACTGTCCGATGCGACGAGATCCCGGTACGCGCCCAAGCTGATCGCGCCGCTCTCCGTCACCGAACCGCCGGGCGTGAAGCTCGTCCAGATCATCAGGACCAGCGGTGGGAGCACAAGCATCGCCGCGACGACGACGATGACGAAGAACGACGCGTTGGAGCCGAACCGGGGGAGCGTGAAGCCCGTCCGCGTTGCTCGTGCACGTGGCGATGTGGTCGGTGCGGTCGCAGTCATGATTGAGGTCTCACTCTCGTCACTTCCACCACGGCCGCGCCCGGACGGTTTGTCCCGGCGCGGCCTGCGGTCGAGTTGCCCGTCAGCTGAAGGTCTTCTCGAACAGTTCCTGCCAGGTGGTGAACGCCTTCTCGTAGTCCTTCGCCGTCTTGTAGGTCTCGTCGGGAACCCACGACCTGAAGCCGAGGTCCTCGTCGGGCCGCGGGTATTGCTTCTTCTCGTAGATCTTGCCGCCGTCCTCGCTGAGCAGCATGTCGGTGAGCAGCATTGCCGCGCACGGGTGCGGCGCCTTCGCGAAGACGCCGGCATAGCCGACGTTGGCGGTCACGGGCTCGATGGCCACCCACTTGATCGGGGAGTTGTCCTTGATCAGCTGCTGGGCGTGGTTACGGAAGATGCCCGGCGACGAGGCCACCTCGCCCTTCGCGATCAGGCCGGCGAGTGCGGATCCGGACACCGACTCGATGCGGATGTTCTGCTCGCCGAGCTTCTTGAGGTATGCCTTTCCGGCGTCTTCGCCGAGGGTCGTCAGCACGTTGCCGATGAAGCGCACGCCCGTGGTGCTGTCGGTCAACGCCAGCTTGCCCTTGAGCGCCGGCTTGAGGAGGTCGTCCAGCGTCTTCGGGACGTCCGCCTCGGGCACCTTGTTCGTGTTGTAGGCGAAGGAGACGTACGACGCGCGGTCGCCGATGCCCAGGATCTTGCCCTCGTCGTTCTTGAGGGTGAAGCGTTCGGAGTACTTTGCCGTCACCGGGCTCGTGAACGTCGCCAGGGCACCGATGTCCGCGAGCTCCCGGTAGGCATCGGAGGAGAGTTCGAGGATGTCGCCCTGCAGGCGGTCGGCCTGGCTCTCCTGGACGACACGCGATGTGATGTCGCTCTCGTCGCCGCGGAAGGTCTTGACCTTCACGTCCGGATACTTTTCGTTGAAGGCCTTGATCATGTCGTCGATGACGCCGCCGGCGAGCGAGGTGTACCAGGTGACCGAGCCCTCCTTCTTGGCGCAGTCGGCGAGGTAGGTGTCGCGGTCGCTGCCGGTGTAGGTGAAGGCGGTGGCGGCGGCATTGGTCCCCCCGCCTGCCTCGCCGTTGCTGCCTCCACAGGCGGTGAGCAACGACGTGAGGGCCACGGAGATCACGGAGATGACAGTGGCGGTCCGGAGATGGATATGCATTTCAACCACTTTCGTTGTAGTTGGGACGGTTCCGCCGGCGTGCTCGTCCGAGGTAGCGACCTCGCACGTCATTGAGTTGAAGGTCTAATGGTCATGCCACGTGGTTTGTATCACGCCCTGACGATGCTGTGAACCCCCAGCTGCGAGTGCGACGGGCTTCCGGAACGGGGCTCATGCACGGGGCGTTGTGATGGCCCGACAGCATGACTATGGTCAGTCCATAAGACCTAACCGATGGCGAGAGGAAGGCCGATGCTGGAGGTCGCGAGCCTGCGCAAGACGTTTGACGGTGAGCGTCAGCACAGGGGCCGCAAGGGCAGCGCCGAGACCGGCGGCCGTGTCTTCGCCGTCAACGACGTGAGCTTCGTCGTGGAGGAGGGTGACCTCGTCACGCTGCTCGGCCCGATCGCCGCCACGTCGGATTGGCCGAGCAGGACGATCGAGGCGCTGTACCCGATGGCCGCGAGCAGCCGGACGCGTTCCTCGCCGCCTTGCTCGCCGGGGTCCGACGCCAAGGCGACGACGATCCGCCACGCGGCTATCCAGTTGGACACCCCGGACGAGCTGCGCGGCGTGGTGACGGCCATCTACCAGATGTCCTCCCGTGGCGGCTTGGCACTGGGGGACACCCTCGTCGGTGGTGTGGCCGGTGTGATCGGCCCGGTCGCCGCGTTGACCGCCGAAGGGCTCGCCGCGGCTGCCATCGCCGCCGGTGTGCTGTCCCGGCCCAACGCAGTGCGCTCCTACCCCGCCGCGACGCAGGAGGCGGCCCATGTCTGAGCACCACCACCAGGGCCACCACCACGATCACGGCCACCACCACCACGACGATCACGGCCACAGCCATGCGTGGGAGACCGAGCCGGTACCTGAGGACGCCGAGGAGATGGACGGCATCGAGCGCCTGACCTTGCACTCGGCCGGCCTCGACGTCGGCTCGGCAACGTCGCATCTGACGATCTCCCGGCTGGTGCTCAAGCGGCTCGGGGTCGAACTGTCCAACCAGTTCGTCGTCGCCGAGCGCACGGAACTCTACCGCTCGCAGGTCACGCTCACTCCTTACCGGGACGACTCGCTGATCGATGCGGCAGCCCTGCAGGGCTTCTTCGACGCCGCGTACCGAGAGGCCGGCTTCACGCCGGTCGAGATCGACACGGGCGTGATGATCGTGACGGGCGAGGCCGCGAACCGGCCGAACGCCGAAGAGCTCGCGACGACGTTTGCCGCCCGGTCCGGAGCCTTCATCTGCGTAGCGGCTGGCCCGCACTACGAGGCGCTGCTCGCGGCCCACGGATCCGGCGCCGTGGCACTGTCCGCTACCGGCCAGCGTGTCCTCAACGTCGACATCGGCGGGGGTACGACCAAGCTGTCGGTCGTGTCGGCGGGCGAGGTTCTGCACACCGGCGCCTTCAGCGTCGGGGCCAGGCTGGTCGCCTTCGACGGCAGTTGCCGACTCACCCGTGTCGAGCCGCCCGGCCGGTGGATGCTGGACCTCCTCGGCTCGTCCGCGGACGTGGGTGACGTCATCGACGAACCCGTCCTCGACGCGCTGACCGGTCTGATGGCAGACCTGGTGCTCCAGGTCATCGACCGACAGCCCCGCGACGAACTGCTTCACCGCCTCTGGGTGACCGGCGAGCTGCCGGCCGAGACGTTTGACGACATCGGCACCATCGTCTTTTCCGGCGGCGTGTCCGAGCACATCTACGGACGCGAGACCGGCGACTTCGGCGACCTCGGCCTCCGGCTCGGTACAGAGCTGCGCAAGCGGCTGGCCGCCAGCGGCCTGGGCGCGCAGGTGATCGAGCCGGCGCAGGGCATCCGGGCCACCGTCCTCGGCGCCGGGCAGCACAGCGTCCAGGCCAGCGGGGTCACCAGCTTCCTCGACGACGGCGTCCTGCCCGTGGCCGGCCTCAAGGTGGTGGCAGCGACGGCGGGGGAGTCCGCCGGGCTGGCCGAGGCGCTCGCGGCCACCGCACGGCGATTCGAGATCGACGGGCATGCCCCGGAGGTGGCGTACGCCCTCGCCGTCACGGCCGATCCGGACTACCGGCTGCTGCGCGGCATTGCCGAGGAACTCGTCAAGGTGGCCGACCCGGCGCGCCCGCTCTACGTCGTCCTCGACGCCGACGTCGCCCACGCGCTGGGCCGCATCCTGCGGGTGGAAGTCGGTTGGGCGGGTCCGCTCGTGGCGGTCGACGGCGTCGCGGTCGGCGAGCTGGACTACCTCGACATCGGCCACCCGCTCGGCGCCGTCGGCGCCGTCCCGGTGACGGTGAAATCCCTGACGTTCCTGACGCGATAGCGATCAACCCGAACCCAAGTCCTGGCGAGCAAGCAGAAGGAGAGCAAGCGATGAGTGTCGAAGCTGCGGTCGAGCCGCGGGCGAGGTTCGTCTACGACGAGTGGATGGAGAGCCTCGGCGTCCCGATCCACACCGGCTATGCGGTGTCCGACCTGCGCACCGTCGAACTCGGCTGGTGGGAGGAGCGGCAGTGCAACACCGCCTTCGTCCAGCTGATGGGCCAGGAGGGCGTGAGCGAGGCCCGCGTCACCGAGATCCCTCCGGGCGCGACGCTGCCGGCGTACAAGGTCGGCATTGACGAGGTCGTGTACGTCCTGATGGGCAACGGCAGCACCCACGTCTCCGACGGCAGCGGCCACTCGCAGTCCTTCGAGTGGTCGGCGCGCGCGATGTTCCTCGTTCCCGCCAACACCACCCGCCAGTTCCGCAACCTCAGCGGCGACACGACCGTCCGCCTGGTGCACTACACGTACCTGCCGCTGGCGCTGTCGGTCGTCACCGACCCCGACTACTTCCTCAACAACCCCTACCGGCTGCCGGCGCCGATCACCGCCGACGGCGACGCCTACTCCGACGCCCGCACCGTGCCGGGCGGCGAGGGGTACCGGTGGATCAACGGGCAGCGCGGCAAGGGTGTCGCCTACTGGTACGGGCGTCTGTTCCCCGACATGCTCGCCTGGGACCGGCTCGACACCAACGAGGAGCGGGGCGCAGGTAGCCGCACCGTCCGGATCCAGTTCGCCGGCACCGACATGAGTGCGCACATGTCCGTCTTTGCCTCCCGCACCTACAAGAAGGGCCACCGCCACGGTCCCGGTCGCGCCATCCTCATCCCCGGCGGCGAGGGCTACTCGGTGATGTGGCCCGAGGGCGGCGAGAAGGTGATCGTCCGCTGGCAGGAGGGCTCGATGTTCGTGCCCCCGAACCGGTGGTTCCACCAGCACTTCAACCTCGGCGCGAACCCCGCCCGCTACCTGGCGATCCACCCCCCGATCCAGCTGAACGGCTACACCGAGAAGGTCGTCAACGCGAACGACCAGATCGAGTACGTCGCCGAGGACCCCGAGGTGCGTGCGATGTTCGAGTGCGAACTGGCCGAGCGCGGCCTGACCACGCTGATGCCGGACGAGGCGTACACGAACCCGGACTATGTCTGGAAGTGATCAGCAAGGGCAACGGGGGGCCGTCTGAAGGCGGCACCCCGTTCTGCTGATCAGCAGGTCGCTGGCGGTCAGAGACCGCCAGCAACGGTGGTAGTTCGGCGAGCAGGCGCCCGAAGCTGGTCCGCTTCTCGCCGACCATGAAGTGGCGCTGCGTGTGCCACACCCGGGCCGGGACGGTGTGCAGGACCGGCACCTCGAGGTCCTGCTCGAGCACGTCGACGATGTCGAGCATGCGCCAGCCGCCGCCCATCATGTACGGGTGCGCCTCTACGCCGCTGAGACGACTTCGGTTCCCGCATCCTTGAGGACTGCGTCGAACAGTTCGGTGAATTCCCGTCCCGGTCCCGGATCAGGAACCGCGCCCGGCAGCCGCCGTCCTCGAGGTCCATGACCAGATTCTTCGCGGCTTGCGCCATCCAGGATGCGGTCGGGTGGGCGGTGGCAGCCAGGATCCGGATCCGCCGATTGGCGTGCTCGATCACCGCCGAACCCGTACATCCGCGCCACGAACGGGGTGACCGTTTCCAGGAAGTCGCAGGCCGGCAGGGCGTGGACCTGGGAGCGCTGGAAGTCGGCGCAGGTGCGGGGAGCCCGCTCCCCTTGTGGCCGCGTCGGCGTCGGCTGGGCCTCTGAACTGGACGGCGCTCTTCCTATCGGCCGCCATGTGTGATAGCAATCAACTCCGTAATGGATAGTCCATATTTCCATCAGTCCAACGCCGTCCTGGTTTGAGCAGTGGACGACGGCCCCGGAGGAGACGTGAGCCATGAGTCGGTTGACGAGGAGTGCGGCGAGGAAGCCTCGCGCCGTCGCATGTGTGTGTGCGTGGATGGTTGGCTTGGCGCTCCTCGCTGCCTGTGAGGGCTCGGGGGACCAGGGGTCCGCGACGGGGTCCGCCGACGTGCTGGCCGTCGCGACGTACACCGGGGCGGACCGTCAGGCGAAGTTGCTCGAGGGCGCGAAGAAGGAGGGGGAGCTCGAGCTCTACACCAACCCGACCGGTGACATCACCGACGCCATTGTCGCTGCCTTCGAGAAGAAGTACCCGGACATCAAGATCAAGGTGACTCAGGGTGACTCCTCCGACCTTGCCCGGAGGATCTCCGAGGAGTCTTCGGGCGGTCGGCACACCGTCGACATCATCGAGACCACAACCGGCGCGCTCGGCGCGCTCGGTGATGCGGGGCTGCTCTCCAAGTTCACCTCGCCCGAGGAAGGCGCGTACGCCGCCGACGCGGTACGCGACCACTATGTGGGCGTCCGCGAGTCCTACCTCGGGCTCGGCTACAACACGAAGCTGGTCGCCGCTACGGACGTTCCGCGGACGGTCGAGGACCTCCTGAACCCCAGGTGGAAGGGGAAGATCGTCCTGCCCACCAGCGCGACTGGCGTGCGATGGATCGCCGCGCTGGAGCTCACGAAGGGCAAGGAGTTCGTCCAGCAGATGTCCAAGCAGGACATCCGGGGTCAGAACGTGTCGGGACGGGCGCTGGCCGACCTCATCGTGTCCGGCGAGGTCGCGCTTTCGCCGACCATCTACAACTCGCACGTCAGTGTGAGCCAGGCCAAGGGCGCGCCCATCGCCTGGCAGCCGGTCGAACCGGTGATCGCCGTACCGACAGCCCTCGCCCTCGCGGTCAACGCGCCGCATCCGAACGCCGCCATGCTCTATGTCGACTTCGCGCTCTCGAAGGAGGGCCAAGAGATCTACCGTTCGAAGGGCTACGACTCCGCTCGCACCGACATGGCCGGTGACAAGTCCTTCCAGAAGATCTACATCGACACCAGGGACGACTACTCGAGCGCGTTCCCGCAGTGGGAAAAAGACATGCGCGATCTGCTCCTGAAATGACGGACGAAGAGAGAGCCGAGCTGATGTCGATCGTGCGTCCAGTCGTCCGCACGCGGTCCCTGGTGCGGCCACCGTTGCCCCAAGCGGAGACGTGGGTGGCCACCGTGGTCGGATCGCTGCTGGTGATCCTGGTGGTCCCGCCGCTGGTCTTCCTGGTCAGCACCAGCATGCACAGCTGGGACGGCCTGCGACCGGGGCCTGTTTCGCTGGAGAACTTCCAAGGCATCCTGTCGGATGGCGTCGCCTCGCTCGAACTGCTCAAGAACTCGCTGATCTACGCCGGGGGCAGCACCGCGATCGCCATCGTCGCGGGTTCGGGGCTCGCTTGGCTCGTGGAACGGACCAACACCCCGGGCAAGGGCGCGATCTACGTCGCGGCCTTCGTCTCGCTGGCCGTGCCGGGCGTGATCAGCGTCATCGGCTGGATCCTGCTCTTCGGGCCTGACGCCGGGCTCATCAACACCCTGGCGCATCGGATCGGGCTCGAGGGTGGTTTTTTCGACATCTTCTCGATGGGCGGCATGGTGCTCGTCGAGAGCCTCTCGTGGACGCCGGTTGTCTTCCTGCTGATGGTCACGCCCTTCAAGTTCATGGACCCGAGCTTGGAGGAGGCGGGTCTGGTCTCCGGCGCGTCCCGGTGGACGGTCTTCCGCCGGATCACGATCCGGATGGCGCTCCCCAGCGCGCTCGCCGCCCTGATGCTGAGCCTGATCCGTACCTTGGAGTCATTCGAGGCCCCGGCACTGATCGGAATCCCCGGTGGGGTCAAGGTGCTGACCACCGAGATCTACCTGCAGATCAAGAGCGGTCTGGTGCCCGAGTACGGCTCGGCGTCGGCGTACGCCGTGATCCTGATCGTCCTGGTCGCGGTGCTGCTGTGGGGCTACAGCCGGCAGACTGCTTCGGGCGAGCGGTTCGCGACCGTCACCGGCAAGGGCTTCCGGCCGGCTGTGGTGGACCTCGGCCGGCTGCGCATCGTCGGCGGGATCATTTCGTGGGCGACGCTCCTGCTGGTGCTGGCCCCGCTGCTGGTCCTGGTCTGGGCCTCGCTGCTGCCCTACTACCGAACCGTGTCCTGGGAGGCCCTCCAGAGCCTCACCCTGGACAACTACGCCAGTGCGCTCGGGCGGTCCGGAATCGTCCGGTCGGTCGGCAACACCCTCGTGGTCAGCGTGGTGAGCGGGGTGGCAGTGATGGCCATTTCACTCGGTGCGGCCTGGGTGATGGCGCGTACCTCGATTCGCGGTCGGCGTGGCCTCGACCTGCTGGCCTCGCTTCCACTGGTGGTCCCGGGCGTCGTGGCTGGCATTGCCGTTCTCCGGACCTACATAGCGTCGCCGATCCCCGTCTACGGCACCATCTGGATTCTGGCGATCGCGTTCACCATGCGATACCTGCCGTACGGCATGCGCTATGCCCATGCGGGCATCGTTCAGATGCATCCCGATCTGGAAGACAGCGCCCGCACCAGCGGGGCGGCATTCTGGGCCCGCATCCGTCGCGTGGTGCTCCCACTGACCCTGCCGGCGATGGCCGGAGGCTTCATCTTCACGTTCCTCAACAGCAGCAGCCAGCTCGCCATTCCTCTGCTGCTGTCGGGGCCCGACAGCCAGGTCATCTCCGTGGCGATCTTCGACCTGTACCAGAACGGGGCAGTGACCGAGCTCGCGGCGTTCAGCGTCGTGGTCACCGCAGCGATCGTCGCGCTGTCGAGCGCCGCCTACCGCATCACACGGAGTCAAGGACTCTGAGAGGACATATCGGATGGTCGACATAACCCCCGCCGCCGGGGAAGCCCCGCATCGCGTCGAACTGCCGACGTGCCGCATCGGCTACGTCAACCCGCTCGACATCATCGACACCTGCCCGTACGAGTTCTATCGCCTGGCGCCCGACAACGCGATCGCCTCGATGATCAGCATCGGGCTGTCCGGCTTCTCCGGGGACGCGGCTCGCCAAGCCGTCGACTCCAACCTGACGCGCTGTCTTGCGCAGCTCGCCAAGCGTCGGGTGGACTTCGTGGTCCTGGGTGGCCTGCCGATGCTCTACAACCTCGGCCCGGACTACTCCGCGGAGTTCCGGGAGCGCTGCCGGACCGAGTTTGGCCTGCGCGGCGGCACCAGCATCGATGCCGTCAACGCTGCCTTCCGAGCCCTTGGCGCACAGCGGGTCGTGATGACGAACAAGTGGGACGACCAGCTCAACGCGCGCGTCGCGGATTCGCTCGCGTCGGCGGGGGTCAATCTGGTCGGCACGGTTGCCCAAGCCCACACCGCCGACCAGGTGAAGAGCAGCTTCGAGCAGGGGGTCGACGTGGCGCTCCGCTTGGTCGAACGGGCGTTGCGCCAGCACCCGGATGCCGACTGCGTGTTCATCGCCGGTGGTGCGTGGCTGGTGGCGCCGCTGGTCGCCGACATTGAACGCGAGTTCGGGGTGGCAGTTGTCGCGGGCCAGCAGGCGAAGATCTGGTACTCGCTAAACATGGTGGGCAATCACGTCGACCGGCCGGCGTACGGCCGGCTCATGACGACGCCGGCCCAGCCTTCCCACCTGGCATGACCCTCTCTCCCACTCACTCGAGGACGGATCACATGAAGCTTCATTGCAGGGCGCGGCGCCTCGCGGCGCCCAGGGCGGCGTTCCTGGCGCTGACGCTGGTGATGGGACTGGGCCTCGCCGCCTGCGGCGGTGACAACAGCAACGCCGGCGCCGCGGCCGAGATCTGGCCCGAGAAGACGATGGGCGAACTGGCCGACGCTGCGGCCAAGGAGGGCGAGGTCAGCTGGTACACCGTGTTCACCAAGGAGAACAGCGCGCCCATCATCGGCGCCTTCCAGAAGGCCTATCCGGGCATCAAGGTGACCACGTTGCGCCTCAGCGCCAACCAGCTCTCCAGCCGGATCCTGACCGAGCAGCGCGGTGGTCAGTTCAACGCCGATGTGGTCTCGGGCAACGCCACCTACATCGGACAGTTGCAGAAGGCTGGTGCCCTCCATGGCTTCCATGTCGCGGGCCTTCCCGCGCTGCCCTCCGGGCTGACCCTCCCCGAGGGCTACGAGGGTGTGGTGTACATCAATACCTCGGTCCTCGCGTACAACCCGCAGGCCGTCAAGGCGGCGGGCCTCACACCCCCGACGACGTGGCAGGACCTCACCAAGCCGGAGTGGAAGGGCAAGTTCTCGATCGATCCCGAGTCCGTCGACTGGTACGACAGCCTCGTTTCCAGCATGGGACACGACCAAGCCCTGGAACTGGTCAAGGCACTCGCTGCGAACTCGCCGCGGATCACCCCCAACCACACACAGCAGCTGACCGAGATGCAGGCGGGCGAGACCCTGGCTGCCGTGGCAGCGTACGGACCCGCCTCGGCGGCGTTCAAGAAGACCGACCCGACCCGGACCGACTTCGTGAACTCGAACCCGCTGCCGGCCGTGCTGACACTCTCGGGCCTCGCGAAGAAACCCCCACACCGCAACGCTGCCATGTTGTTCCAGAGCTGGCTGCTGTCAGCCGAGGGCCAGCAGGTCGTCGTCGACGCCGCGGGAAAGATCTCGATCCGTGGGGACGTCCGTAACAACACCACGCTATGGGACCCCAAGACCTGGACACCGGCCTGGGCCGACCCGTCGCGCCCGCCGGACGAGTACAACAAACTCAGCTCGGAGTTCGACAAAGCGGTTAACCCCTGAGGCGCGCCATGAAGATTATGTTCCTGAGCCAGTCTCCCTTCACCGGGGACCAAGACAAGCACGAGCGCGTGGAGAAGCTGCTGCGCGGCTACGCGTCGCCGGGTACCGAACTCGACCTGTGTTACCCGGACGACTTTGCCGGTTCTCGCGTGTTCCAGCGGATGGGTGAGCAGAGCGTGCTCACGGGTCTGCACCATGCGCTCGAGACCCCGGCGCTGGTCCGAAAGATTGTGTGGGCGCAGGTCCAGGGGTACGACGCCGTTGTGCAGAGCAACACGTTCGACCCCGGGGTCGAGGCGGGTCGGTTGGCCGTCGGCATTCCGGTCGTCGGGCTGTTCCGTACGTCGTTGCACGTGGCGACGACGCTCGCGACCCGGGTCGGGGTGATGGTGCCGCTCGACGGGCACGTCCCCTATACCTGGCGGCTGATCAATGGCTACGCGATGGACCGGTTCGTGACGAGCGTGCGTCCGATTCAGGTCTACGGTCAGGACCTGGTCTCCCGGCGCGAGGAGATCGAGTCGCTGGCGGTAGCCGTGATGAAGGAACAGGTCGAGCGCGATGGGGCCGAGATCATCATCCCGCTGGGTGGCGCCCTGATCCCGTACGTCGTCTCCCCCGAGTCGCTCAGCAGGCAGGTGGGCGTCCCCGTGCTGAACACCAAGTCGGTCGGCATCCGGTTCGCCGAAACCTGCGTCGCGATGGGCATCTCGCAGAGCGGAGCCGCCTACCCCCGTGCCGACCTGAGCCTGGACGACTTCGATGGCCACGCTGCAGCGCGCTGAGGCGGGGACCGCCTCAGCGGGACCGCGTACCCTTGTGACCTGGCTCCGACGGCGGGTGAGCACGCAGTCCGTTGTGTCGATCGTGGCCGTGCTCGTGGTGGGTTACCTGACCATCGTGCCGCTGGTGACCATGCTCTACTCGAGCCTGCGTTCGGACTTCCTCGGCACGACCGGTACCTGGACTCTCGAGCATTACCAGCGCACACTGACCGACGCGGCGTTCCGCGAGACCCTGGTGACCTCGCTGACCTACGCCGGGGGCGTCGCACTCGCTTCGGTCACCGTCGGCTTCGCGCTGGCCTGGGTCTATGTGCGGACCAACGCGCCGGCCAAACGTTTCGCACTGGTCGCCTCATTGGTGCCGCTCATCATCCCGGGCATCCTCAACACGGTCGCTTGGGGCCTGCTCTTGGCCCCCGACACCGGTCCCGTCAACGTGCTGCTCCGATACCTTGGCCTGCCGGCGTTCGACCTGTACTCGATGCACGGCATGATCCTGGTGCAGTCGATGCATGTCGCGCCCATCGCATTCCTGATGGGCGTCGCGTCGCTCTCGTCGATGGATTCCTCGCTCGAGGAGGCGGCCGCAGCCTCGGGAGCGCCCCCGGCGATGGTTTTCCGCACGATCACCTTCCCGCTGATTCGTCCCGCCGTCCTCGGCGCGATCTTCTTGATGCTGGTGCAGACGATGTCCTCGTTCGAGGTGCCGCAGCTCATCGGCTCCGCGGCCCACAAACGAGTGTTCTCCACCGAGATCTTCACGTCGCTGCGCTCGTTCCCGCCGGACTACGGGTCGGTCTCGGTGATCGGCGTCATCGTCCTGGTGATCGCCGTGCTCGGGCTCTGGGCAGCTCGGCGCCTTGGTGGTGGTGTCGAGGGACGAGGGACGATCACGGGCAAGGGCTACCGGCCCACACTCACCGATCTTGGCCGCTGGCGGTGGGTCGCGGTACTGGCGATCATGGTCTTCTTCGTCGTGACGACCGTCCTCCCGATGCTGATTCTGGCCTGGGCTTCGCTGCTCCCGAGCTACCGGCCGCTGGATCCGGCGGAAATCAAGCACCTCACGTGGGGCAACTACAGCGAGTTGTTCAACTCGTCCAGCATCTTGGGCGCGATGACGCACAGCCTGGAGATCGCCCTCGCTGCCGGGGTGGTTGTCACCGCCATCTGCGCGGTCTCGGCCTACGTCATCGTGCGCACGCACCTGCCGGGCAGGGCGACTCTGGACGCTTTCGCGACGGTGCCGATCGCCGTGCCGAACATCATCCTCGGCGTGTCGACCCTTTACTGGTACCTGGTGGCGCCGCTCCCCGTGCGGCTGTACGGAACGCTCGCGATCCTGGTGGTCGCGATGGTGACGCATGCGCTGCCCTATGGCATGCGTTACCTGGTCTCCGGCGTGAGCCAGATTAAAGCCGAGCTCGAAGAGGCCTCGCTCGCATCGGGGGCCGGGTGGGCGAGGACGTTCCGGCGGATCTACCTGCCGCTGCTCGTCCCGGCGATCACGGCCTCCTTCCTCTACACCTTCATCATCTCGTTCCGGGAGCTGTCGTCGGCGATCTTTCTCTACACCCAGAAGACAGAGGTCGTGTCGATCTCGGTCTTCGAGCTGTGGTCCGACGGCCAGTTCACCGTCGTCTCAGCGCTCGGCGTCGTCATGACCCTGATGGCCTGCGTGGTGATCGGCGCCGTCAACCTCCTGAGCCGGCGCTTCGGCGTCCGGACGTCGTAGACCGTTCCCGACGGGCGGGCGCCGTCCCGCTCCTCCTGTGCAGTGAGAGAGGTGTGGTTGGCGTGATTCGGGTCGAGGGCCTGCGTAAGAACTTCGGGAAGGCCTCCAACGCCGTTGGTGCGGTGAACGGTGTGAGCTTCGAGGTCCCTGCCGGCTCGCTGGTGAGCCTCCTGGGGCCCAGCGGGTGTGGGAAGACCACGACCCTGCGGATGATCGCGGGGCTGGAGCGTCCCACGGCCGGCCGACTGGTGATCGACGGCGAGCTGGCATTCGGCGACGCGGAGAACGTCTTCGTGCCGGTCAACAGGCGCGCCATCGGCATGGTGTTCCAGTCGTACGCGATCTGGCCACACATGACCGTGGAGCAGAACGTCGGCTACCCGTTGCGCGTGGTGCGGCCGCGCCTGCCGAAGAGCGAGCAGAAGGAGCGGGTGGCCGAAGCGCTCGACCTCGTGGGTCTCGGTGCCTACGCGGCTCGCAGCGCCACCGCGCTCTCTGGTGGTCAACAGCAGCGGGTCGCTCTCGCTCGAGCCCTGGTACGGCGCCCGAAGATCCTGCTACTCGACGAGCCGCTGAGCAACCTCGATGCCGAACTCCGGGACCGGATGCGTGACGAAATCCGGCAATTGCAGCAGCAGCTCGGGATCACCACCGTCTTTGTTACCCACGATCAGGCGGAGGCGCTGGCGATCTCCGATCAGGTGATCGTGATGGATCAAGGCCGGCTCGTGGAGTCCGGCACGCCCGAGGAGGTCTATCGGCGACCGACGAGCCATGTCACGGCCCGCTTCCTCGGGCTGTCCAACCGACTGCGGGGTGAGGTCGTCGCTGTCGGTGAAGGGACCGTCCGGGTGCGGCTCGGTGACAGCACGCTGGAGGTGGCTACCCCGGTGGCGGTGCCGACGGGATCGCCGACAGTGGTCGCCATACGTCCATCCGGGCTGCGTATCGACCGTCGGCGGATCTCTGCGGATTCGTGGCCTGGCACAGTCGAGCGCGGCATCTTCCGCGGCGACGCCTGGGACTACGCCGTCAAATTGGGTGCGGCCACGGTCTTCGTCCGCAGCTATGACCTCGACGCGCGGCTCCAGCCCGGCGAGGCGGTCTTCGTCGAGGCCCGACCAGGAGCGGCGATCCTGGTCGAAGACCTGGTGGCGGACGAGTCCCGGGGGTGACCGGGCCGAGGTCCCCGTCCGACCCTCAGCCGCTGGCCCGGATCCGTTGAGTGAGCGGGACCGCCCGATCCACGGCGCCGGCGCAGGGATCGATCGCCCGGTCTCGAGGAGCTTGCCGGCGGCCAGGTAGTCCTGCGGAGAGTCCACCGTGTCGATCGACACGAGCCGGCCGGTCCGGTAACAGCGGACGGACGAACTGCTGCTTGCGGCGTGGTCGCCTCACCGGCTCCGGTGGTGGGTCGGGTCAGCCGGCCGGACTCGCCCACTCGCAGACCAGGTCGATGTCCTGCTCGCGGTAGAGGTCCGGGTCGCGGAGGGCGGGGCCGCTATCGGTCACGGTTCCTTGCAGGAACGCTTTCGAAAGGGGCGGTGGCTGGTACGGCGGGCGTGGCTCCCCGCCAACCACGGTGACCGGCCCCCGTCGCCGAGAAGTCGCAGGCTTGCCGCAAGCCACAGCCCCGCCTGGCCCGCCCGATTACCGGTTGTGCCTGCGGCGCAACGTTTCGTCGCAGCCGTCCTCCTCGTATTTTCTCGCCCGGGGTAGAGACATTCCAGGGGTTTGGGCTTATGGTCATACCACCAAATGGTTTGTTGTAGGGTCCAGTCGAGCCAGTTGGATCGGCTGATCGCAGGGCGCAGAGGTGAGCATGGATCAGGGCCACGAAACCGAGGTTCCGCTCCGCGGAATGCTCATTGATGGCGAGATCGTCGAGGCGTCTGACGGGGCGACGATGCCGTCGGAGAATCCGACGACCGAGGCGCGGCTGGGAGCGCTGCCGGTCGCGACCACCGCGGATGTCCACCGCGCCGTCGAGGCGGCGCGGCGCGCATCCAGGAGTTGGAGCGAACTGCCGTGGGAGGAACGCGCGCGCGTGCTGCATGTGTACGCCGACGTGCTCGATGCTCACCGCGAGGATTTGGCGCTGCTCGACGCGCTCGACGCCGGTCTGCCCGTGAAGAGTATGCGTGCGGACGTGACGAGCGCCGTCGCTGAGATCCGCTACTTCGCCGGCCTGGCGAGCGAGACCAAGGGGACCACGTTCCCGTCCGGTCCGGGCGCGGTGACCTTCACCGAGTTCGTTCCGTACCCGGTCGTCGCGCGGATCGTCCCGTTCAACCATCCGATCAAGTTCGCCGCCGGGAAATGCGCGGCCGCGCTCGCCGCCGGCGCTCCGGTTGTCATCAAGCCGGGGGAGCAGACCTCGCTGTCGGCACTTCGCCTGGGTGAGTTGGTCAGGGACGTCTTTCCGGCTGGCGTCTACAACATCGTCACCGGCCCAGGCGCGACGGTGGGTGCCTTGCTCGCAGGTCACCCAGCGGTGCCGCGAGTGGCCTTCACCGGCAGCGTTGCCACCGGCGCCCGCATCACCGAGTTGGGAGCGCCGTACATCAAGCACGTCAGCCTGGAGTTGGGTGGCAAGAATCCTCTGATCGTCATGCCGGACGCCGACCCAGCGGACGCCGCGAGGGGCGCCGTCGGCGCGATGAACTTCGCCCGCTCGATGGGACAGTCCTGCGGATCCACCTCGCGTGCGTTCGTGCACGGGGACATCTACGACGACTTCGTGGCGCACCTCGTCGAGGCGGTCGCTGGCCTGAAGGTCGGGGATCCGCTGGACCCCGGAACCGACATGGGGCCGCTGGCCTTCCGCGCGCACCACAACAGGGTCCTGGAGTTCATCGAGGCCGGACGAAACGACGGTGCCAAGCTGCTGTACGGCGGGGGCCTGCCCACCGGCGTCAACCGCGGATTCTTCGTCGAGCCCACCGTGTTCGGAAACGTCGACATGACGATGCGGATCGCTCGAGAGGAGATCTTCGGCCCGGTGCTCTCGGTGCTGCGCTGGACCGACTACGAGCAGATGCTCGACGACGCGAACGGACTCGACGTCGGCCTCACCGGCAACGTCTGGACCAACGACATCTCGCTGGCCCTGAAGACCGCCCGCCGCATCGAGTCGGGCTACATCACCGTCAACGGGACGGGCAGGCGACCGTCAGGCTCGCCGTTCGGTGGATTCAAGCAAAGCGGAATCGGCAAGGAAAGCTCGCTCGACGAGCTCCTCAGCTACGGCCGGGAGCGCGCGGTGAACATCACGCTGCGGTGAGAGCGGACCGAACAGAAAGACAAGAAAAACGCCGGCGATCAGCCTGGTTGAGCGAATCGACTAGCGAAAGTAGGGGAGCTTTGTACAACACGATTCTGATCGACAAGAAGGACCGTGTCACCACCCTCACCCTCAACCGTCCAGAGAAGCGCAACGCGATGAGCCCTGAGCTGCACGCGGAGATGGTCCAGGCGCTCACCGAACTCGCGCACGACGACGAGACGGCGGTGCTGGTGATCACCGGCGCCGGCGAGTCCTTCTGCGCCGGTCAGGACCTGAAGAAGTACTTCCACGAGATCCGCGACACGCCCGCGGCGCGCGAGGCGGCCCGCAAGAACTCCCATGACTGGCGCTATCGGATCCTCAATCACTTCCCGAAGCCGACGATCGCCGCGGTCAACGGCTACTGCTTCGGCGGGGCCTTCACCGTGGTGGCGTCGTGCGACATCGCGATCGCGGCCGACGAGGCCACGTTCGGCCTGTCGGAGATCAACTTCGGCCACATTCCCGGCGGGATGGTCGCAAAGATCGTGGCCGACGCGATGATCCCGCGCCAGGCGCTCTTCTACATCCTGACCGGCCGCAAGTTCGACGGTAAGACCTCGCGCGACATCGGTTTCACGACGATGTCCGTGCCGCGCGCCAATTTGATGGACACGGTCTACGAGATCGCCGAAGAGCTGAAGGCCAAGGACCCGCTCGCCCTGCGTGCCTGCAAGGAGGCCTTCAAGCAGGTCGACCTGCGCCGGATCTCGCACGAAGAGGCCCTCTCGTGGCTGACGGCCAAGAGCGACCAGCTCATCCGGAAGCAGAGCCAGCGTGGGGGCACCGACGGCATCGAGAGTTTCTTGAAGAAGGAGTACCGCCCCGGCTTCGGCCCGGCTCCCCAGGTCAACGCCTGATGGCCGAGTTCTCACCACCCCGCACCGGCGCCGTCGACGCCTTGCTGCACCCGTCGTCGATCGCCATCGTCGGGGCCAGCGAGCGGCCTGGCGGGTGGCCTCAGCGCATCCGCGACAACCTGCGCCGGTTTGGGTACGCCGGCGTGGTGCACCCGGTGAATCCCAACCGGGAGATCGTCTGGGGCGACATCTGCTACGCGAGCCCCAGTGACCTGCCGGAGCCGGCCGACCACCTGATCGTCCTGATCCCGGCGAAGCATGCGGTCGAAGCAGTGCGTCAAGGGGCGAGGGCCGGCTCGCGGAGCGCGACGGTGTTCTCAAGCGGGCTGGACGCGGACCAGCTGGCAGAGCTGCGAGCGATTGCCGACGAGACGGGCATGGCGATCTCCGGGCCGAACTGCCTGGGGAACATTTCCGCAGTCGCCCGAATGGTCACGACGACCGACTCCCGGCTGGACAAGATCAAGGATGGTCCGGTGGCTGTGGTCGGCCAGAGCGGAGGCGTCGTCACGGCGTTGCACCGTGCGCTGGTCAGCCGCGGCGTCGGCGTGCGCTACATGGTCTCCAGCGGCAACGAGACCGCTCTCACCACCGCGGACTACATCCGGTACTTCGCCGCGGACGACCAGGTCCGCGTCGTGGCGGCCTTCGTCGAGAGCGTGCGAGACCGGGACGCCTTCTTCGCGGCGTGCGACGAACTCGCCGCTCGTGGGAAGCGCCTGGTGGCGCTCAAGGTCGGCCGGTCGGAGGCGAGCCGGCTGGCGGCCGCCAGCCATACGGGCGCCCTGGCCGGATCGTTCGCCGCCTTCACGGCGGTGGCGGCCGCGCACGGCGTGGTTGTCGTGCCGTCGCTCGACGTCGCGGTCGAGGCATGCGAGCTGCTGTCGCGGGTGCCGGCCCCGTCCGGCGGCAGCGTCGGTGTGGTCGCGGTGTCCGGCGGCGTGCGAGAGCTGGCCCTCGACAGCGCCGCACTGCACGGGGTCGAGCTTGCCTCGCTTGCCGAGGCGACCCAGGAGCGGATATCTAAGATCATCGGGCCGGACATGGAGGTCAGCAACCCGCTCGACAGTGGATACGCCGGCCTCTCCGACCCGGCGAACCTGGTGGCGTGCGTCGAGGCGATGGCCGACGACCCCGCGGTCGGAATGGTGTTGCTGCAGGAGGAGTTGCTCGGAGTGCGGGCGCCGCACAAGGAACGAGCCCTCCGATTGTTCGACGACTCCTTCCCCGGAGGAAGGACGGTTGGGGCACAGGTGCCTGTCGCGCTGTTCTCGATGACGTCCACCAACGTCACGGAGATCGGCCGGGAGATCCGCGACTCGCTGCCGAACCTCGCATTCGTCCAAGGGATAGACAACGCGGTCGCGATCGCCGGAGCGTTGCTCTCGGTCCGGCCGCACCTCACTGCGCCGGGGGGCCCGGCTTCCGCGACCACGTCAGCGACCGCCGACCCAGCCCGCTCGCTGCTGCGTGAGCTGCCAGAGGTCCTCACCGAGGCCGATGCCAAGCGTCTGTTGGCCCTGTACGGCGTGACCGCTCCGGAGGAGGCAGTCGTCGCTTCCCCCGAGGAGGCGGCGGCGTGGGCCAGCGGACACGGGCCGGGACCGTTCGTCGTCAAGGTCGTCGCCTCCGGCCTGCACCACAAGTCGGAGAGCGGCGGGGTGCGGCTGGGTCTCGTCGACCCCGAGGCCGTGGCGTCCGCCGCCGCCGAGGTGGTGGCGAAGCACCCGGGGCTCGACGGACTCCTCGTCGCCAAACAGGTCGTCGGCGGGATCGAGCTGATCGTCGGCTTCCAGAACGACCGCGAGGTGGGGCCCGTCGTGGCGGTCGGTCTGGGCGGGACCGCTGTGGAGCTGTATGGCGATCTCAGCCTCCTACCGGCCAGGTGTACGCCCCAGGAGGCGAGGGCGGCGCTCGACAAGACGGCCGCGGGTCCTGTGCTTGCCGGCTGGCGCGGAGCGGCAGGCGGTGACGTTGATGCGGCTGTTGACGTGATCTGCGCCATGGCCCAGTTGGCGGGGGACCTCGGCGACGAATTGGAGTCGGTCGAGATCAACCCCCTCGTCGTACTGCCGCCGGGCCAGGGCGCGATGGCGCTCGACGCGTTGTGCCTCGGGTTGCCGAGGGAGGCCGCATCGTGAGCGCAGACCGACCGGATCAGGCGGCCGAGCCGGGCATGACCTTCTCGGTAAAGGACGGCGTCGGCCTGCTCACTCTTGACCGTCCGGCCAAGCACAACGCACTCAGTACCCGCATGCGGTCGACGCTGCTCGAGATTCTCGAGGCCATCGGCACCGACAATTCTGTCCGCGTCGTGGTGCTCCGAGGCAACGGCCCGTCGTTCTGTGCCGGCGTGGACATCAAAGAGGCCCGTCCGCCGGAGCCGTCCAAGCGGAACGCTCTCTGGACCCGGGAACACGACAACCTCGGCGCAGCCATCGGCTGCCTACCCGTCCCGGTCGTCGCGGTGCTGCGCGGGAACGTGCTGGGTCGCGGGCTCGACCTCGCGCTGGCAGCCGACCTCCGCATCGGTACGCCGGAGGCTCGCCTCGCCTACCCGGAGGTCGAGCGCGGGATGATCGTCGGCGGGGGTGGCGCCCGTCGGCTTGTTCGTCTCGTAGGGGAGTCACGCGCCATGGACATGGTGCTGTGCGGAAAGATCCTCGACGGCCGAACGGCGCACGAGTGGGGCCTGGTGACCCGGCTCGTAGACGACTCGGAACTCGAGGAAGCTGCCTTGGCCCTGGCCTATCGGCTGGCCAAACAGCCGGCGCTGGCCACGTACATGGCGAAGGTGACCGTTCGGAGCGCGTTGGACGCATCGGCTGCGGTTGGTGCGTGGACGGACAGCGCGTTCAACGTTCTCGGACTCTCCGAGTAGGTCCCGGGTCGTCGAGCAGGTCTCGGTGCGTCGGTGAAACCCCTGTCGAACCGGCTTCAGTGGCGGAACGGAAGGCAAAGGAGCAAACACATGAGAAAGATGAGCATTGCGGCTCTCGCCTTGGTGATCGGAACGTCGGCGCTGGCCGGCTGCGGTAGGGATGCGTCGGCCGACGTGTCGGCGGAGGTAGCGAAGATCGATCAGCAGTCGGGCCCCGCCCGAGAGCAGGCGCTCTACGCCAAGGCCAAGGACGAGGGCAGCGTCACCTGGTACACCGGGTTGATCCCCAACCAGGTGGTCATTCCGATCAAGGAGGCGTTCGAGAAGAAGTACCCGGGCGTCGAGTTGAAGTATTACCGCGGGGGAAGCTCCGAAATCGCCCAGAAGATGCTGCTCGAGGCGAAGGCGCGCGCTCCCAAGTCGGACGTCTGGGACGGTGCGCACGCCGGCGAGGCGTTGAAGGGTGCCCGAGCCGCCGAGAAGTACGACTCGCCGTACGCCGAGGACTACCCGAACGACCAGAAGGACCCGGACGGCTACTGGACCGCGGTCAACATCTACGTCAAGGGCATCGCCTACAACACCGACCGAGTCAAGCCGGCGGACGCGCCGAAGACCTTCGACGACCTGCTCGACCCGAAGTGGAAGGGGCAGGTGGCCTGGACGCCGGAGGCGACCGGTGGCGCGGACTTCATCGGCAACGTGCTGAACACGCTCGGCGAGCAGCAGGGCGAAGAGTTCCTGCGGAAGCTGGCCGGCCAGAAGCTGAAAGTCGTCCAGGTCAGCTCGCGTGAGCTTCTCAACCAGGCGATTGCCGGGCAGTACCCGATCGTGCTGCAGGTCTTCAACAATCACGTCGCACTGAGCAAGAAGGACGGCTCGCACGTCGCATTCTCCGCCCTCAACGCCGCGAGCAAGGAACTCAACCCGCTGGGCCTGACGGCCGGCGCCGCGCACCCGTTCGCCGCTCGTCTGCTGATCGACTTCCTACTCTCGCCCGAGGGACAGGCGGTCTTCCGCGACGCTGCCTACATTCCGGCCAGCCCGGACGTGAGACCCACCGACCCCGATCTGGACCCGGAGTCCGGCCGCTTCAAGACGACGCTGCTGAGCCCGGCGCAGATCGAGAAGGACAGTGGCCGGTGGATGGACCTCTTCGACAAGGTCAACGCCGGCTAGCCAGATCACGCCCGTCGCCGGGGCACCGGGTCACCGCCCCGGCGACGAGTGAGGAGGAGTACATGAGAACCCGGTTCGTTGGTTGGTTTGTCCTAGTGCTCGGCGTCGTGCTCGCCGCCGTGATGGCGCCCATCCTGTGGCAGTTGATCGCCGGTAGCCTCACCGAAGGCATGCTGGTTGACTCGCGGGTGTGGACCCTGGAGAACTTCAGGGAACTCTTCGGTGACAGCTCGAACATCCACGCCGCGGTGAACACCGTCGTGTTCGCCATCGGGTCTGCGCTGCTCGCGATCCTGATCGGCGGAACCCAGGCATGGCTGGCCGAACGTACCAACGCGCCGTTTCGCACCCTGGCCTACCTGGGCGCAGTCATCCTGATCGGCACGCCGTACCTCGTCTACGTGATCTCGTGGACGCTGATCCTGGGACGGAACGGGCTGGTGAACTCGATCCTGGGACAGCTAACAGGATCGGACAATCCGTCGATCATCACCGTCAACAGCCTGCCGGGGATGATCTTCATCGAGGGGCTGATCTGGTCGCCGCTGGCCTTCTTGCTGATCGTCAGCGCGTTCAAGCGGGCGAACCCCGCCCTCGAGGAAGCGGCCCAGATGTCGGGCGCCGGCACCTTCACCGTGTTGCGCCGAATCACCCTCCCGCTGGCCTGGCCTGCCATCCTCGCGGTCGGTCTGCTGGCGTTCGTCCGTGTGATGGAGGCGTTCGAGGTGCCCGCCATCGTGGGCCTGCCGGGCGGCGTCGAGGTCGTCACAACGAAGGTCTACCAGACGATCCGGCGCGGGATCACCCCCGACTACGGCTTCGCCAATGCCTTGTCGGTGACCCTCATGCTCGTTGTCGGCGTCCTGCTGTGGCGCTACAACCGTCTGTCGAAGAGGGCCGAGCGCTACCAGGTGGTGAGCGGAGAGGCCTACCGGCCGGGCGTCATGGACTTCGGGCGATGGCGCTACGCCTACGGTGCCGTGTCCGTGGTGCTCTTCGGAATCCTCGTCGCCCTCCCGATCGTCGTCCTGGCATGGGCCGCCTTCGTGCCGGTCTTCCAAGGCTTCAACTCGAGCATGTTCAATTTCGTACTGCAGAACTTCCGCTGGGCTCTGAGTACCCCATCGCTCGTGGAGGGGGCGATGAACACCATCCTGCTGTGCGCGATCGCGTCCGTGGCCGCGAGCCTCATTACGTGCCTGGTGGCGTGGCTTGTCGTACGGCGGACCCCAGCCAGTGCGCTGCTGGACCAGTTGGTGAGTGTGCCTCTGATCATCCCCGGCATCGTTGTCGGCATCGCGATCGCCCAGGTCGGCCTGGCCTCGCCCATCCCGGTGTACGGGACGATCTGGATCCTGATGTTCGGCTACTTCGTGACGTTCCTGCCGTTCACGATGAGGTTCGCCTACGCCGGAGTGATCCAGATCAGAGCCGACTTGGAGGAGGCTGCGCTGGTGTCGGGAGCCAGCCGGTTCCGGCTGTTCGTCCGGGTCGTCCTCCCCCTGCTGGCGACCTCGCTGCTCACCGGAGGAATCTTCGCGTTCATGCAGGGTGCCCGGGCGCTTTCGATGCCGATCTTCCTGGCCTCGCCGGACTCTCCGGTCGCTGCCGTCTCCTTGTACGACGCGTTCGTCAACGGCAGCACCACGCAAGTCGCGGCATTCGGACTTCTCTGGATGCTCGTGATGGTAACGATGTCCGGCCTGATCTTCGCTTTCGCGAAGCGAAGCAACGTATCGCTCTACTGACTCTCCGCGTCGCGATTTCGCGGGCACCGGGAACCGGTTCCGGTATCTCGGCTACGACACCGTTCACGTCTTCGACAATGCCAGCGGCCCTGCCGCGTCTGACGTCGGCTCCTCACGCCGGGTCGGGCGCACTCGCACGGCAGACGGCGGCGGGTTTCCAGAAACCCGCCGCCGTGGTGGTCCTTCCGGCCCTCAGGGCGATCGGACGGGCTCGGGGTCGGACACGTCCGCCGACGTTGCCTGGGTCTGGACGCGGGCTGCCGTGCGGTCGAGGTGAACACGCACGATCTGCTGAGCCCGCTCCAGGTCACGGTCCCGGATCGCTTCGGCGATCTCCAGATGCTCTGTGGTGCCCCGTTTGCCCATGAGCGGTGCGGCGACCTTGGCCTCGTGAAGCGACATCAACATCGGGCCGTGGAAACTGTGCACCAGCATCGCGATGGCCGGGTTGTGGGTGCACTCAGCCAGGCGTACGTGGAACGCGGCCGACATCTCCATGGTGTACTCGCCGGCGTCCACGGCCTTCCGGCCCTCTTCCACCATCGCCAGCAGCGCCTGCACGTCGGCGTCGGTGGCCCGCTCCATCGCGAGCGGAAGCACGCCCAGCTCGACGATCTTGCGGGCCTCGGTCACGTTGGGGGCGGTCAGGCGGGACACGCTCAGCAAATCGGCGAGCCCTTCCCCGAGCTGTTCGGGCGAGGGCGTAGTCACGAAGGCGCCGCCGCGGGCCCCGACCCGGATCGTGACTAGTCCGCCCGCCTCCAGCATGCGTAGCGCTTCGCGGACGGTGACCCGGCTGACGGCGAACCGCTGGCACAGGTCACGCTCACTGGGGAGTCGGTCGCCCGGCTTGAGTCTGCCGTCATGGATCAACATCTTGATCTGGTCGACGATGACTCGCGACGCGCGGTCGATGTTCACGCGACTGAACATGTCGTCGGACGTGTCGGAGCCCTCGCTGATCCTGAAGTTCGACGCCATCGTCGGCTCCTCGGTCGGGTGAAGATTGATGGACCAATGGTATGCCATTGGACGCGCGAGCCCGGTGATCCTCGCTGACCCTGACCGATCTCGTGAAGTCGTACGGGAGCCGATGCGGGCGCCCGGCGGCAGGGGCTCGGTATTCGCTGTGAACGGCTTGAGCTTCGATGTCCGGCCTGGTGGGCTGTTTCACCCTTCCCGGTCATGCGTCGAACAGGGTGATGGGTCCGTCGTCGCCGTAGTCGCGCAGGGACACCGCCAACTGGGACGCCGGCGTGGCTCGCGCCGACGATGAGTGCTCCGCCGCTCACGGTTGTTCGTCCGGAAGCTCGACGGTCAGGCCGTCCAGGGCCTCGGTGACGGTGATCTGGCAGGACAGGCGGCTCGTCGGCCGGCGGTCCGACACCGCGAGGTCCAGCATGTCGTCCTCGAGATCGTTCGCAGGACCGACGAGCGGCAGGAAGTCCTCGTCGACGTAGACGTGGCAGGTCGCACAGGAGCTATTACCTCCGCATTCGCCGACGATGCCGCGCACGCCGTTCCTGACGGCCGTGACCATGACCGAGTCGCCAACCGTCGCATCTATCGTGCGTGGGGTTCCACCGACGGTGACAAAGGTGACCTTGGGCACTAGACGGCTTCCTCTCCGGTAATGGTCTTACCATGCTGCCTTCTGACTTTCTCTGGCGCATCTCTCTTTGCTTCTTGACCCACAGGTAACGCTTCTGTAACGTCTCGAACCAAAGGTTAGACCTTTAGTCCTCGGCAGGATCTACTCGTCGTGACCACCACCACAGGAGGCGCTGTGCGACGATCACCTTCCGGTCGTACCCGGCGAGAGTCCTCGGCGTATCAGATGACGCGTACGGGACCAGGCACGACGACCGCGCCGCGGCCGTGGCCAGGCGCTCGATCACGGAGGTCGTGCGTCGCCTACTGGCGAGCTGACCACGCCGGTGGTGGGGAGAAAACGTCCAGTTGGCCGCTTCGGGTGGCCCACGTCCAGCCCATCGTCACGGGACCAAACGGGGTCGCCTCATGAAGACGGCGGCAAACGGGCCATGGCGATGCCTTCGTGGACTGGGAGTGCCCCAAGTGCCTTACAAGCTCGGCGCCAAGGTCGGGCTGCGGCAGGACTGAGCCGCGGGCTGCGATCAGTCCGCCGGCTGCTATCAGGAGGACAAGATGTTGCGCATCGACAATCTCGTCAAGACCTTCGACGGCGAGCGTCGCCGGCGTCGTGCACTTTCGTCCGGCGCTGAGGAGCGGGTGTTCGCCGTCAACGACATCGGCTTCAAGGTCGAAGAGGGCGAGCTTTTCACCCTGCTGGGCCCGTCCGGGTGCGGCAAGACGACCACCCTCCGTTCCATCGCCGGACTTGAGAGCCCTGACTCCGGCACCATCGAGGTCGGCGACCGGGTCTTCTTTTCGGGCGCTGCGGGCAGGAAGACGGTCAACGTGCCCGCGAACGAGCGCGGGCTGGGCATGGTCTTCCAGTCCTATGCGATCTGGCCGCACATGTCGGTGTTCGACAATGTGGCGTTCCCGTTGCAGGTGAAGAAGCGCCGCGAGCGGCCGGGCAAGCGGGAAATCGCCGAGCGGGTGATGCGGGTGCTGGAGACGATGGAGCTAGGCAGCTATGCCGACCGTCAGGCCACCAAGCTCTCCGGCGGGCAGCAGCAGCGGCTCGCCCTCGCCCGCGCGCTCGTCATGGAGCCCCCACTGCTGCTGCTCGACGAGCCGCTGTCCAATCTCGACGCGAAGCTGCGGGAGTCCCTGCGTTACGAGCTCAAGCGGCTGCAGCGGGAGCTCGGCATCACCTCGGTGTACGTCACCCACGACCAGACGGAGGCACTGGTCCTCAGCACCTCGATCGCGGTGATGCGCAGCGGCAAGGTCGTTCAACTGGGCCGGCCCCGGGAGATCTACGAGAATCCCAACTGCAAGTTCGTCGCCGAGTTCATCGGCACGTCGAACTTCATTGCTGGCAACGTCGTGGCGAAGGACGGCGAGCGGTACTCCGTCGGCACCGAGGACGGGCAGCTCCTGGTCGATTCGGCGGCGGACCTACCGGTCGGCGCCGACGTCATCGTCTCGATCCGGCCCGAGGCGGTGGAGGTCAGCACCAGCTCGCGGGCGGGTGCGGTGCCGAACGAGTGGACGGGGACCGTGCTGACCCGGGCCTTCCTCGGGGAGGCCGTCGACCATGTGGTCAAGGTCGGCACGCACGAGATCCGGGCCCGGGGCAACCCCTCGGTCTCGATCGAGCAGGGGACCTCGATCTACCTGCGCCTGGATCCCAGCAAGCTGGCCCTGGTGCCCGTGGGTTGAGGCGGTCACGCGTGGCGCTGCCCGTGGTCCTGCACAACCGTGACTTCAACCCCTACTGGGGGAGTGGTCCTCTCCGAGATCGGCACCCGGGGCACCGTCGCCGCCAACCTCTGCCAGGTCTACGACCTGACCGGCGCCATCGCGTACACCGGCCCGGTCGGTGTCGGACAGGCTGTCGCGCTGCTCGTGCTCAGCCCGCTCGGTGGGGCGGCTGGTAGAAGGCGATCACCCGGCACCGCAGGCCTCGTCCGGTGTCTCGATCTGGCCCGTTGACGTACGTCACACCTGTGGGATAATGGTCAGGCCATTAGGCAACAAGGAGGACGTGCCGCGTGCCGAAGGTCGTGTATGTGGGCAGTGACGGCGACGAGCGTGTGATCGACGCCAGCGTCGGCGAGAACGTCATTGAGCGCGCTCTGTGCATCGGCGTCCCCGGCATCATCGGCGCTGCGGCGGCAACAACTCCTGCGCCACCTGCGATGTGGGTCCGCGAGGGGTTATTCGAGGCCGTCGGCGGGCCGGGTGACCTCGAGGAGGACCTGCTCGACCCTCGGTGTCACCAGCCGCCGCGACTGCAGCCGCCTCGGTTGCCAGATCGAGATCACCGACGCGCTCGACGGGCTCACGGTCGAGGTGCCGCCCACGCAGTCCTGACCACAAGCAATCCCAGGCCACACAGGCCCCTTTCATCCCGCCCATCGGTTTGATAGCCCTCAGACAGGTCCTGGAAGGAACGAGATGCTCCGCGCCGAGATCAACGAGCTGCTGACGCGTACCGGCCCCGGCACGCCGATGGGTGAGCTCTTCCGCCGCTATTGGCAGCCCGTGCTGCTGGCCGAGGAGCTACCGTCCAACGACTGTCCGCCGGTGCGCGTGAAGATCCTCTCGGAGCGCCTGATCGCCATCCGCGACAGCAACGGCAACTACGGCCTCATGGACGAGTTCTGCGCGCACCGTGGCGTCTCGCTCTGGTTCGGCCGCAACGAGGAGGGCGGGCTGCGCTGCCCTTACCACGGCTGGAAGTACGACTACACCGGCCAGGCGATCGAGGTTCCGAGCGAGCCGGAGACCAGCAACTTCTGCGCCAACGTCAAGCTCAAGTCCTACCCGCTGGTGAAGCTCGGCGACGTGCTGTGGACCTACTTGGGCGACCCGGAGAAGCAGCCGCCGCTGCCGGAGTGGGAGGCCTACACCGTCCCCGAGGGCCAGGCGTTCACGTCGAAGCGTCTGCAGGAGTGCAACTGGCTGCAGGCGCTCGAGGGCGGCATCGACTCCAGCCACGTCACGTTCCTGCACTCCGGCAGCCTCGACCGCGACCCGTTGTTCAAGGGCTCGAAGGGCAACCAGTACAACAAGGGTGACCTCAAGCCGTTCTTCGAGGTCGTCGACTACGAGGGTGGCCTGCTCATCGGCGCCCGCCGCAACGCGGAGGAGGGGTACTACTACTGGCGCGTGACGCCGTGGGTGCTGCCGAATTTCACGATGGTGCCGCCGCGCGGCGACCACCCGGTGCACGGCCACTTCTGGGTGCCGATCGATGACGAGAACTGCTGGGCCTACAGCTTCGACTACCACCCCACCCGTCCGCTCACCGAGACCGAGGTCGCGGCGATGCGGGCCGGCAAGGGCGTCCACAGCGCGAACGACGCGGCGTACCGTCCGCTCGCCAACAAGGACAACGACTACCTGATGGACCGCGAGGCGCAGCGCCGCGGCGAAACCTACTCCGGCATCGAGGGCATCGCGCTCCAGGACTCCTCCCTGCAGGAGTCGATGGGCCCGATCGTCGACCGGACGAAGGAGCGCCTCGTCGCCACCGACGCCGGCATCATCAAGGCCCGCCAGAAGCTCCGCAAGGCTGCGCTCGCGCTGTCCGAGGAGGGCACCGAGCCGGTCGGCAACCGCGCGCAGGACCAGAAGGTCCGCTCGGTCGCCATCGTGCTCCCGGCCGACCAGTCGTTCGTCGAGGGCATCGGCGAGGCGATGATCGCCAAGCCGGGCGTCCCGCAGACCACCGTCTGAGGCAGGCGCGTCGATGACCGATCAGCAGCTGTCGATCCCGGCAGGCGTCAGTGCGTGCTCCGAGGCGACCACCGCCAGGGAGGCGGCCTTCCGCATCGACTATCCCTTAACGGCGGCCCGCAACACGCGGGTGGTCGCCCTCGACCCGGAGGCGGAGCGGATCGTCCGTCGAGCCTCCGAGCTGGAGTGGGGCCAGGCCCGGTTCTACTCCGTCGTCGACCCGGGCCACACCCTGGTCGCAATGACGGGTGAGTCCGTGCCGCTGGCCGACGCGCTGGAGGACAGCAACACCGTCGTGATGGTCTCCGTCGACGGCGCCAACGTCGAGGCGGTCGGCACCATCGGCGCGGCCTGCAAGGTGCGCGGCATCATGACCGCCGGCCTCGTGGTCGCGCCGGGAGCCCTCACCAGCGAAGCGCTGTTCCACCTGCGGCCGCACGCCCGGATCCTCCTGGTTCCGGCCGAGGAGGACGACCTCACCGAGCTGCTGAGGGCGACGCGCGCATGAGCGGGATGACCGTCCCCCTGCTGCAGGCGATGAAGGCGGCCGGCGAGAAGAGCGTCTGCATCGTCGCCTGGGACTACCAGATGGCCAGGATCGCCGACCGGGCCGGCGCCGACATCATCTCCGTCGGCGACACGGTCGGAGTCAACCTGTGGGGACAGCCGCACCCGCTCGAGATCACCTTCGACGAGCTGCTGGTGGTCGCCAAGGCGGTCCGCCGCGGGGTCAAGGATGCACTCCTGAGCTGCGACTTCCCGTACGGGCCGCTGCAGTCCGGTGACGCGGTGCCTGCCGCGATCCGGCTGGTCAAGGAGGCCGGCGTCGACCTGGTCAAGCTCGACGGCGCCGCTGACTTCCCCGAGGCGGTCGAGGCGGTCACCCGGGCCGGGATCCCGGTCTTCGCGCAGTTCGGCATCACGCCGCAGACGGCGCTCAAGTACGGCGTGGAGTACGTTGCGGCGCACACCGTCCAGGTCCCCGACGAGATGCTCGGAGAGCTTGTCGCTGAGGCCAAGCGGCTCGAGGCGGCCGGTGCAGTCGCCCTCAACTTCACCAACTCGGGGCCGGTGGTCGGCCCGGCCGTCGTACAGGCCGTGTCGATCCCCGTCCTCGGTGGCTTCGGCGGCGGCCCATGGCTCGACGGCCGGATCAGGATGTCCACGGCTGCGATCGGATACTCGGCGAAGTGGCTCGACGAGGAGCCGGACACGTACGCCAACGTCGCGCGGGTCGCGTACGACGCGCTGACTGAGTGCATCACCGACATCCGTGAGGGCCGTCAGATCCGCGGCGGCATCCCCGTTCCGAAGCAGTAGGAGGCGTCATGCCCATCGTCGAGCTCGACGGCATCCGCACGCGCTACGAGACGGTCGGCCAGGGCCCAACGCTGCTGATGTTCAGTCCCGGCGGCTTCGACTCGAGCCTCGAGAACTGGACCTCCTTCGGCCGCTACCGCGACCTGGGGTTCATCGACGCGCTCTCGCCGCACTACACCTGCATCGTCTTCGACCGCCGCGAGTCCGGGCGCTCCGGTGGGCGGCTCGAGCGCCTCTCGTGGGACAAGTACGTCGCCCAGGCGATCGCCCTGCTCGACCACCTCGGCGTCGAGCAGACCCACACGATGGGCGGCTGCGTCGGCTGCTCGACGGCGGCGCTGATCGCTGTCGCACAGCCGGAGCGCGTCCGCAGCATGGTGCTCGTCTCGCCGGCCGGCGGCGTCACCTATCGCGCTGCCCAACACCGCCGGTTCACCCAGCACCTGGGATTCGTCGCCGAGCACGGCTTGGCCGCGGTCGTCGAGCTGGCCCGGTCGACCGGAGCCGGGTTCAGCCAGGACCCGCGGGTCGGCCCGTGGGCGGCGGTGCTGCGCAGCGACGACGAGTTCGCGAAGGCCTACGCCGAGGCGGACCCCGCGCGCTACGCGACTATCGTCAGCGGCACCTCCCGGCTGCTCTTCGACCGCGACACCGTGCCCGGCCCGGAGCCGGAGGATCTTCAGGTGCTCGACGTGCCGGCGCTGATCGTGCCCGGCGACGACACCTCCCACACTCGCTCCGCCGCGCGCTACCTACAGGAGTGCCTGCCCGACAACGACTACTGGGACGTCCCGGTCGCGGAGCAGACCCCCGAGGCGTCGCAGCAGCGCGTGCTGGACTTCCTCGCGAGACACTGATGCTCATCCTCGTCCGCCACGGCGAGAGGGCGTGGAACGCCGCCGACCGGTTCGCCGGCTGGGCCGACATCCTGCTCACGCCGGCGAGGTCCTTCGGGGTCGCGATCGGCCGGTCCCGCAGCACCTGCGTCGCACCGTGGTGGAAGTCGCGGACGAGGAAGACCGGCAGCGCGGTGAACGCGACCCCGTGCTCCCTGGCGGTCAGGTACGTCGTCAGGGCCATCTCGGCGACGTCGCACTCGAGGTCGCGGACCATCTTGCGGAAGCCCTTAATCAGGACCGGCTCGTCAGCGCACGAGAGCGTGTAGCCCGACGGTGTCGCCTCCCCGTCTATCAGCGCGCGGTTGGCGCCCTGGGGGCTGGTGAGGGTCGGCCAGCTCTCGCATGACGCTCCCTCTGGGACGGCGGGGACGGCGGGAAGCGTGGGTGGAGGTGGGCCGCAGAGAGGTTCGTGACCGACTCCACCCGTCGATGATATGTTGGTCAGACCATTCCGCCAATCTGTTGTATGGAGTGCCGATGCCCGACCTGGTGCGCGCGGCGGTGCGGACCGCGCCGCGGACGACAGAGATCCGCGAGTTCCCCCTCCCCGCCGTGGGCGACGACGAGGCGCTGCTGCGCGTCGAGGTCGCTGGGATCTGCGGGACCGACGTGAAGCTGTACGACAACCCCGTGATCGGCGGGCCTGTGATCATGGGCCACGAGAACGTCGGGATCATCGAGCACGCCGGGCCGGAGTTCACCCGGCTGCACGGGGTGAGGGACGGCGACCGCGTCTTCGTCGAGCACTACGTCGGCTGCTACCACTGCGAGTGGTGCCGGATCGGCGAGTTCCGCCACTGCGAGGCGACCGACTGGCGCACCAACTCCGACGCCCGGCGCTACGGCTACACACCGGCGACGAACGACGGGACGCTCTGGGGCGGCTTCTCCGAGTACATGTTCCTGCCCTGGAACGCCGTGGTGCACAAGGTCCCCGAGGGCGTCACCGCCGAGCTCGCCGGCCTCGTGACCCCGCTCTCGAACGGCATCGAGTGGGCGCTGCGCGCCGCGGGCGTCGGCTATTCCGACACCGTCCTCATCCAAGGCCCCGGTCAGCAGGGCCTCTCCCAGGTCGTCGCCTGCAAGCAGGCCGGCGCCTCGCAGATCATCGTCACCGGCAGCGCCCGCGACAAGGCGCGCCTCGAGCTCGCCCGGGAACTGGGCGCCGACCACGTCATCGACATCCTCCAGGAGGACCCGCTCGAGCGGGTCATGGAGATCACCGGCGGCCGCGGCGTCGACTTCGTCCTCGACTGCACCTCCCGGGCCGGGGTCGGCCCGGTGCTGCTCGGCGTCGACGCCCTTAAGCGCCGCGAGGGCGTGCTACTCATCCAGGGCGAGCTGGCGGCCTTCCCCGACTTCCCGGTCAAGAAGATCACCGAGAAGGCGATCACGATCAAGAGCGCTCGCGGGCACTCCTACGAGGCGTGCGAGCTCGCCCTCGAGCAGCTCGCGTCCGGACGCTTCCCGCTCGAGAAGCTGGCGACGCACCGGTTCGCGCTGGAGGACGTCGACTTGGCCATCCGCACGCTCGGCGGCGAGGGCGTCGAGGACGTCATCCACATCTCGCTCCTGCCGGGGATGACCCGCGAGCAGGTCGCTGCCCTGGGAGCGGGTGCCTGATGGCCGGCCTCGTCGTCACCAACCCGCCGCGCGCCGACCGCGCCGTCGTCGAGGGCCTCGCCGAGTACGGCGTCGCCACCATTCACGAGGCGCAGGGCCGCACCGGCCTGCTTGCCTCCTACATGAGCCCGATCTACGCAGGCGCCCGGGTCGCGGGCACGGCCGTGACCGTGTCGGTCGCGCCCTGCGACAACTGGATGCTCCACGTCGCCGTCGAGCAGTGCCAGCGCGGCGATGTCCTCGTCGTCGCCCCCACGTCGCCGTCCGACGCCGGCTACTTCGGCGAGCTGCTCGCCACCGCCCTCGCTACCCGCGGCGTGCGCGGGCTGGTCATCGACGCCGGCTGCCGCGACGTCGCCGAGCTGACCCACATGGACTTCCCGGTCTGGTCGAAATGCGTCTCGGCGGAGGGGACGGTGAAGGAGACGCTCGGCGACGTCAACCTCCCGGTCGTGTGCGCCGGGCGCGTGATCAACCCGGGCGACGTCATCGTCGCCGACGACGACGGTGTGGTCGTCGTACGCCGTGAGGAGGCGGCCGAGGTGCTCGCCGCGTCGAAGGTGCGCGAGGAGAAGGAGGCGGTCTCGCGGGCCCGGTACGCCGCCGGCGAGCTCAGCCTCGACGTCAGCTCGATGCGCGAGCGGCTCGTGCGCAAGGGCCTGCGGTACGTCGACTACGAGGGCCACGTGAAGGAGGCGGAGGCGTGATCATCGACGTGCACGGCCACTACACGACCGCGCCCTCGGCGCTGCAGGAGTTTCGCGACGCCCAGCTGGCGGGCGGTTGCGCCACGCTGGCGCCGGTCTCCGACGACCAGCTGCGCGAGAGCGTCGAGGGCAACCAGCTGCGCATCCTGCGGGAGCGCGGCGGCGACCTGATGGTCTTCTCGCCCAAGGCCTCCGGCATGGAGCATCACGTCCCCGACGCCGCGACCGCTGACGCCTGGGCGCGGGCCTCCAACGACCTCGTCCACCGCGTGAGCGAGCTCTTCCCCGAGCACTTCGCACCGGTCGCTCAGCTGCCGCAGACGCCCGAGGGCAACCTCGCCGGCGTCGTCGCCGAGCTGCGCCGCACCGTCGGCGAGCTCGGCTTCGTCGGCGCTAACCTCAACCCCGACCCGTCGGGCACCTGGGCGGGCAAGCCGATGACGGACGAGTCGTGGTTCCCGGTCTACGAGGTGCTCGAGGAGCTCGACGTCCCGGCCATGGTGCACGTCTCGACGGCGTGCAACCCGAATTTCCACACCCTCGGCGCACACTACCTCAACGCCGACACCAGCGTCTTCGTGCAGCTGCTGCAATCGGATCTGTTCCAGCGCTTCCCGGGGCTGCGCTTCGTGATCCCGCACGGCGGGGGAGCGGTGCCCTACCACTGGGGGCGCTACCGGGGTCTGGCGATGCGCAACGGCTGGCAGGACCCCGCCGAGCTGCTATCGAACGTATTCTTCGACAGCTGCGTCTACCATCAGCCCGGCGTTGACCTGCTGCTCGACGTGCTGCCGGCGGACAACGTCCTCTTCGCCTCCGAGATGCTCGGCGCCGTCCGCGGCGCCGACCCGGACACGGGCGTCGCCTGGGACGACACTCTCACCTACGTGCGCGCCGCCGGCCTGCCGGAGGAGGCACTCGGCAAGGTCCTCACCGACAACGCCCTGAGGGTCTACCCGCGGCTGGCCGCCCGCATCGGAGTACGCGCATGATGCGACGCCTCCCGCTCACGCTCGCATGCGGTGACTACGACCGCACGCGTGCCCTGCTCGAGGGCGACGTCCGGCCCGACGGCATCGACCTCACCTACCTCCGGCTTCCGGTCGAGGAGACGTTCTTCCGCATGCTCCGGCATCGCGAGTTCGACGTCGCCGAGATGTCGTTGTCGACGTACGCGGCCTCGCTGGCGCGGGGGGACCGCCCGTTCGTGGCGCTGCCGGTGTTCACCTCGCGGATGTTCCGGCACTCCTCGGTCTACGTCCGCGAGGGGATCACCTCGGTCGAGGAGCTCAAGGGCGGCGTCGTCGGCGTGCCCGAGTTCCAGCTCACCGCGTGCGTCTGGGTCCGCGGGATCCTCGAGGAGCACCACGGCCTGCCGGCCTCCTCCGTCCGATACGTGACCGGTGGCCAGGAGTCGCCGGGTCGGATCGAGAAGGGCGCCGTCTCCGTGCCGTACGACGTCTCCGCGATTCCGTCCGACCGGACGCTGTCGCAGATGCTCGGTGCCGGCGAGATCGACGCGCTCTACACCCCGCGGGTGCCGTCGACCTTCGGGGCGGGGGTGACCCGGCTCTTCCCCGACGTGGTCCGCGCCGAGCGGGCCTACTTCGAGGCGACCAGGATCTTCCCGATCATGCATGTTGTCGTGTTGCGCCGGGAGGTCTACGAGGCGAATCGGTGGGTCGCACAGGCGCTCCACAAGGCGTTCGTCGCCGCCCGCGACCTGGCCTACGCCGGCCTCTCGGACTCCTCGGCGCTGCGGTTCCTGTCGCCGTGGCTGGTCCAGCACGCCGAGGCCGACCGGGCGCTGCTCGGCGACGACTTCTGGTCCTACGGTCTGGACGCCAACCGGCACGTGCTCGAGGCGTTCCTGCGCTACCACCACGCGCAAGGGCTCTCGCCGCGGCTGCTCACCCCGGAGGAGCTGTTCGCGCCGGAGACGCTCGAGAGCTTCGTCATCTGATGGACGAGCTGCGCCTGCACTCGCATCCTCGGTCGGCGCTGCTCGCCGGGCTGGCCGAGGTGCCCGTCAAGCCGGTCTTCGGCGCCTACGACATCCCGGCTTAACCGTCTCCCGGTTGCCGGAACCCCTCCCCCCCGCATGCGGGGCTGGTCCGCTCGGCCGGGGCTGGCTGGGTGCTGGCCGGCACCCTGTGGACGCCTCGGTGTGCGTCCTGCGCGGTCACGGCATCGTCACGGTCCGGGCCGACGTACCATCGGTGGTCGCGCAGGCGCTGGCCCTCGACGAGCTGCTCTCCGTCAGCGTCGAGCTGGCGCGGCTCGGTGCGACCCCGCGCGACGTCGCCCCGGACGACCTGCCCGACCTCGGGCCGTCGTTCAACGTCGCCGCGCGGTGGCGGCACCACGTCGCGCTGCTGGAGCGGCAGGGCCTCGCCGACTTCGGCTGACCCCGCCCGCGCCCCGCTCAGGAGGCGCGGACGAACTCCCGGAGGGCGACGCTGGTGTCGGCCGCGGCGTCCGCCGGGATGCTGCGGCCGGTGTCGAGCAGCTTGCGGACCGCCATGAGTCGCGGGGCGCGTTGACCGCGTCGATCGAGTAGCCGGCCGTCGCGGTATTAGAGCGCCGAGAACTACTCGCTCGCCGGCTCGCCGCGTAGGACGACCTGGTCGTAGCCGGTGTTGATGCCCGCCATCTGCAGCCTGAGGTCGGCCTGATCGAACCAGAACCACGGGACCCCGGTGCTCGGCGGCTCGACGTCGAGCAGCGTCGCGGCGGCGACCTTCGCCTGCGCGATCGCGTTCTGCACTGACTCCAGGCGCAGCGCGCCGTGCTCGGGGTGGGCGGTGACCGTGCAGTCGCCGGCGGCGACGATGCTGGGGACGCTCGTGTGGGCGAGCTCGTCGACGACGATGCCGCCGACGCACTCCAGGCCGAGCGACTCGGCGAGTTCGGTGTGCGGCACGAGGCCGATGCCGACCACGACGACGTCGGCGGGCAGCACGTGTCCGTCGCAGAGCTCGACGCTGTCCACGCGGCCGTCGCCACCGAAGCCCGCGACCGCCGTGTCGAGGAGCACCTTCGTGCCGCGACGGCGGTGTGCGGCGGCGTAGAACTCGGACATCTCCGGTGCCACGGCGCGCGGCAGCAGCCGTTCCGCGGCCTCGACGACGGTGACGTGCTTGCCGGCCGCCGTCGCGGCCGCAGCGGCCTCCAGGCCGACGAAGCCGCCCCCGACGACCACGACGTTGCCGGCGGCCCTGAGTTCCGTGCGCAGGGCGGCGGCGTCGTCAACGTCGCGCAGGTAGTGGATGCCCGCGAGGTCCGACCCCGGCACCTGCATCCGCCGCGGCGCGCCGCCGACGGTGAGCGCGACAGACCAGGTCGATGTCGTGGTCGCGGTAGAAGTCAGGCCCCCGCAGCACCAGTCCGTCCTCCGGCAGCTTGCCCTGGAGGTAGGCCTTCGACAGCGGCGGACGCTGGTACGGCGCCCGCGACTCGCGCCCGATCAGTGTGATGCCTCCGGTGGCCCCGAGGTCGCGCAGGCTTGTCGCCAACTGCAGGCCGGCCTGGCTCGCTCCGATGACCAGCGTGCCGACCCGTTCCACCGTTCCCCCTTTGGTTAGACCATTACACCTTACATCGAAGGCGGACTCTGTGTGGAGGCGGCGGAGGAACTGGGTGAACGCGTGTCTTTCGGGCGGAAATTTGCGGCGGCTCGACAAATTCGAACGGTCTCAAGAAGGTTAGCGGCGGTGAGTGACTCGGGGTCGAGAGCGCTCTCCGGTCGCGACGCGAGTGCTGCGACCCGGCGAGGGGGGCCACAGCCGACGTCCGGGCGGAGTCTTGAGACTTGATTCGATGATTGGTTAGACCAATAGTCAATTTTTGTGGTACGTTCCTGTGGGGGGCGCCACCCGGGGTCGCGCCAGTCGCTGAAGCGCGATTCGCGGACGTCGTACGAAACCGGGGGAGCGAGCTCCCTTCCCCAGAAAGGGTGATCTTGCTGTGGTCCAGGCCGAGAACGTGACCAGGCCCCAGCGGGGCATGCTGATCGACGGCGAACTCGTGATGGTGCTGGACGGTGCGGTGCTGCCGTCCGAGAGTCCCGCGACCGAGGAGATCATCGGCGAGCTGCCCGATGCGACCGCCGAGGACGTCGACCGTGCCGTGCGGGCCGCCCGCCGGGCGAGCAAGGAGTGGTCCGCGACGGCCTGGTCCAAGCGCGGGGCCGCATCGTACGCGGCGGACCTTCGGCGGAGCGCGGCCAGGCGACGCGCTGAGATCGTCGGATCGCTCCTCAGCGCTCGGACCTGACACTCGCCTGCGGTTGACCTCACCCGGAGCGGTCATACCTTTAACCAGTTGAACTGGAGGAAAATCCGTGGCCAAGGACGCACTCGTCTCCGACGAACTCGCCAAGAAGTTCAAGACCGAGAAGGACTCACCTTACGTGCGCTGGGTGCGCGACGAGGGCCTCGACATCATCGCCGCGCACTACGTCTACGACCTGAACACCGTCGAGCTGAAGCCGTGGGCGCGCCGCGGCGGTCGGGGCGTGTTCATCAACCACGAGGCCTCGCGGACCTCCAACGACTGCTACGTGTGCGAGATCCCGGGCGGCGGGGAGCTCAACCCGCAGCGCCAGCTGTTCGAGGAGATGATCCTCGTGCTGTCCGGCCACGGCTCCACCTCGGTGTGGAACGACGCCGGCCAGAAGGTCACCTTCGAGTGGGGCCCGGGTTCCCTCTTCGCGATCCCGCTCAACACCTGGCACCAGCACTTCAACGGCTCGGGCACGGAGGCGGCCCGGTTCGTCTCCTCGACCAACATGCCGCCGGTCCTCAACCTCTACGACGACGTCGACTTCGTCTTCAACACCGCGCACGACTTTCCGAATCGGTTCGCCGGTGAGCCCGACTACTTCGCGGACAAGGACGAGGTCGACGGCTTGCTGCTGAAGACCAACTTCGTCGCGGACGCGGTCAACCTGCCGCTCATCGCGGCCAAGGAGCGCGGCGCCGGCGGCGGCCACATCCGCTTCTCCATGGCGCGCGGCTCGATGAACAGCCACATCTCGCAGTTCCCGACGGCGACGTACAAGAAGGGCCACCGGCACGGTCCGGGCGCCCACGTCATCATCCTGTCCGGCGAGGGCTTCAGCCTCATGTGGCCCGAGGGCGAGGAGCCCAAGCGCTACGACTGGAAGGCGGGCAGCATGATCGTGCCGCCGAACATGTGGTTCCACCAGCACTTCAACACCGGCACCGAGCCGGCTCGCTACCTCGCCTTCAAGCACGAGGTGGTCTCGGTCCGCAACGCCCAGGGTGTCCCGAAGGCCTGGATCAGCCAGCGCGTCGGTGGTGATCAGATCGACTACGCCGACGAGCACCCGCTGGTGCGGGAGACCTTCGCCAAGGCGCTCGCCGGGAACGGTCTCGTGCCGCAGATGGACGCCGCCTACGAGGCCGAACTGGCCGACCTGCCGCCCAAGCCGTGAGCCGACAGTGAGCGTATGGGTAGGGCACGGGCACCACGACCGGGACGACGACCACGACCATCACGACGGTGAGCCCGACTCCAACGTGATGTGGGTGCAGGACAACGTCGTCCTGCACAGTGTCGGCGTCGACATCGGGTCGGCGACCACCCAGATCGCGTTCTCCCGGCTCCACCTCCGTCGCCACGCGGCCGACCTGACCAGCCGCTACATCGTGGTCCGGCGCGAGCTGGTCCACGACGGCGGGACCCGGTTGACGCCGTACGCCGACGGCAACCTGATCGACGCCGTCGTGCTCGGCACGATGCTCGACGAGGCGTACGCCAGCTCCGGCTGGACCGCGGACGACATCGACACCGGGGCGGTCATCCTCACCGGCGAGGCGCTGCGGCGCGCCAACGCCGAGCTGATCGGCAAGGTCGTCGCGCAGCGGGCTGGGCAGTTGGTCTGCGCGACGGCCGGCCATCACATGGAGGCGCTGCTGGCCGCCTACGGCTCCGGCACGGTGCGCCGCTCGCACGACGAGGCGAGCGTGCTGCTCAACGTCGACATCGGCGGCGGCACCACCAAGCTGACCCTCGTCGAGCGGGGGCGCGTGGTGGGCACCGCAGCGTTCCTGGTCGGCGGGCGGCTCGCGGTCGTCGACGACGGCGTGCTGGTGCGGCTCGAGCCGGGCGGCGCGCGGCACGCGGCCGCCGCGGGCTTCACCTGGGAACTCGGCGGCGCGGTGTCGCCGGCCGAGCTGGTCCACGTCGGCGAGGTCATGGCCAAGGCGGTCGCGGATGCAATCGCTGGCAAGCCCGATCTCTACCTCACCGACCTCCTACCGCTGCCCGACGCTGTCGACGGCGTCGTCGTGTCCGGGGGGGTCTCCGCCTACCTCCACGGCCGCGAAACCCAGTCGTACGGCGACCTCGGGCCCGCCCTGGCCGACGGCCTCCGACGCCGCTTCTCCGAGGGCAGCCTGCCCGGGCCGCTGCTGGCCGGCGAGGAGGCCATCCGCGCGACCGTCGTGGGCGCCTCCGAGCACACCGTGCAGCTCAGTGGCATCACCGGCCATCTGAGCGACCCGGAGGCCAGCCTGCCGCGGCGCGACCTGCCGGTGGCGCATCTCGACGACGCCGTGGGAGACGAGGTTGACGAGGTCGCGGTCGCCGACGGCGTACGGGGGGCGTTCGCGGGGCGCGACATCGGGCCCGACCAGGAGGCGGTGCTCGCCGTGACGTGGGGGGCCGGAGCGCCACGCTACCCGCGGGTCGCGGCGCTCGCCCGCGGGCTCGTCGCCGGGCTGGGCGACCGGGCTGCCGCCGGGCGCACGGTCTACCTCATGCTCGACGGCGACGTCGCGATGACGCTGGGGCGGATCCTCACCGAGGAGCTCGGCGTGGAGGCTGCGCTCGTGGTGCTCGACGGCATCCAGCTGCGGGAGTTCGACCACGTCGATCTCGGCCGGGTCCGGCCGATCTCCGGAAACGTCCCGATCACGATCAAGTCACTGGCCTTCACGCACGGACGGGAATGATCTGGCTGTGCCGTGCGCCTTCCATAGGATGTGGGTGCGGCGCAGGTAGGCCCAGGTCCGAGCGCGGAGCGGCCGAAGCCGCTGCGTCCATCCCGATTGCGGTGCGGGCCGAAAACGTCTCGGCGACCCAGCCGATCATGGGGCTGTTCCCTGGCGAGGGGTGTTCCGCGGCGAGACGGAGATCGACCTGTCCGCGCGGGAGTTCGACATCCCCGCTCTGCTGCTCACCCGCGCCGGGCAGTGCGTGATCCGCTACCAGATCCTTGACGAGTTGTGGGACGGCGAAGCGGACATCCGCTCCAACGGCAGCTCCTCGACGCCACCAACCACGTGCTCGCCACCAGCCCCGGCCTGCCAGCTGGAGGAGTGCCTGCCGCGCGCGGAGTACTGGGACGTCCCGGTCGGCGAGCAGACCGAGCAGACGGCGCCGGCCAGCGTGATGCGGTTTGTCGACGGGGTGTAGGTCAACCGAGTGACTCGCCACGCTCCAGCGCCGCGATCTGGTCCAGGCGGTGCTGGTGCCGGTCTCCCTTGAAGGGGGTGGCGAGCCAGGTCGAGGTGATCTCCGCCGCCTCCTCCGGACCGACCACCTTGGCACCGAGCACGAGGACGTTGGTCTTGTTGTGCGCGCTCGAGATCTCGGCGAGGAACACGGAGTGGCACAGGCCGGCGCGAATGCCCCGGATCTTGTTGCACGCGATCGCCTCTCCGCCGCCGGTGCCGCCGATCACGATGCCTCGCTCGGCGCGAGCTTCCACGACCTGCCGGCCGATGTCGGCGCAGAGCGGCGGGTAGTCCACGACCTCGGTGTCGTGCGCCCCGCGGTCGTCTACCTCGTGACCCTCGGCCGTCAGCCACCGGATCAGCTGAGCCTTCATGGCGACGCCGTTGTGATCCGCTCCGATGACGATCCGCATGGTCTAACTCCTCAAGCGGTCAGCTGGTGCGTGCTCTGCGGGAACAGGTCCGTCACGGCGGGCGGGCGGTCGAGAATCCGCTGGCGTACGGCGTGTGAGATGAGTTGTTCTATCATCGGCCGGTTCGGGGCGATGCCGTACGGGAGGGGATCCTCGCCGGTGAGCTCCATGACCCGCTGGTACATCCGGTCGGTCGGGGTCGGAGCTTCGATCGCGTCCGCGCGCAGCTTCTCGACGTAGCGCCGCTTGGCCTCGGCGAACGCCTCGAACAGCGCGTTCGCCAGCGCGGGATGCGCCTCGAGCAACTCGTCCTTGACGACCACGAGGTGGTTGATGGGGTACAGCCCGCGCTGGCGTAGCGCCGCGAAGGCCGCCTCCTCGGCGTCGGGGATCAGCGGGACCAGTGGGCCGCTCGCCTCGACGCCGACCGCGGCCGCCAGCTCGCCCGTTGTCACCGACGTCTGTAGGTCTTCCCCCGGCCGCATCGCGACCACATTGGCCGGCCGTCGGTACTCCGCGACGTGCTCGTCGCCGGAGGGCACCCACGTCACCTTGTCCAGGTCGACGCCGTACTCGTCGGAGAGGATGCCCCGGGCCCACACTCCCGTCGTGACGGTGTAGCCCCGGTTGACGCCCACCCGGCGGCCCTGCAGGTCGGCCGGGGTCCGGACGCCGGCGGTGGGGTGGTGCACGATGGCGCCATGGTGGAAACCGCGCACCAGGAAGATGGGCAGAGCGGTGAAGCGCTTGCCGTGGGCCCTGGCGCAGAGGTAGGTCGTGAACGCCATCTCGCAGACGTCGAACTCCAGCTCGCGCACCATCCGACGGAACGCCTGGACGAGGACGGGGACCTCCCGGAAGTCGAGGCTGAAGCCCTGGGGTGTGACACCGGCGTCCTTCAGGGCCTGGTTGTTCCCCTGGGTCCGGGTCACGGTCGTGAGATGCAGCGGCGCCATCGTCCTGCTCAGCTCCCTCGTGTTCGCCGGGCTGCCGGAACGTACCCGTACCCCTATGCTGAAGCGACCGTAGCATAACTGTTAGACCATAAGACCACAGCGCTAGTGGAGGTCATCGATGCCGGATGCCGGGACGTGGCGGAGCTGACCCGAATCACCTTCCCGGCCTGATCGCGGTGCGTGTCGGCGACCGGAACGATCAAGGAAACACTCGGGAGCGTCAACGTGCCGCTCGTCTGCGCCGGTCAGCTGGTGCGGCCCGGTGACGTGATCGTGGCCGACGACGAGTTGTTCGCCCCGGAGTCGACCGCGTCGGCGGTGGTCTGAGGGCCGGCGCCGCCTGCCGACGGCGGGGCGTCAGGCCGCAGGCCTCAGGAGCAGCTCCTTGAGGGGCACGTCGGAGGCCGCCGCACCTTCCGCTGGAATCGACATGCCGCTGGCGAGAGCCTTGCGTACCGTCAGGTAGTCGCGGGTGTTGTTGACGGCGTTGATGGCCAGCAGTCTTCCCCCTCGGTAGTACAGGACCGAGAAGCTCTCGCCGTCGGGATCGCCGCGCACCACGAGCTGGTCGTAGCCGATCGGCACACCGGCGATCTGCAGTTTGAGGTCGTACTGGTCCGACCAGAACCATGGCACGTCGGTGTAGGGCTGCTGCCTGCCGACCAGCGTTGCCGCTGCCGCCCGTGCCTGGGCAACGGCATTGGGCACGGACTCCAGACGCATCCGCCCCTCGCCCGTCAGCGGGTCGGGCGCCGCGGTGCAGTCGCCCGCCGCGACGACGGCGGACTCACTGGTACGGGCGTACTCGTCGACCACGATCCCGCCGTCGCACCGGAGGCCGAGCTGTTCGGCGAGTTCGGTGCGCGGGACGACGCCGACGCCGACGACGACCAGACCGGCGGGGAGCAGCTCGCCGTCGACGAGCTGGACGCCGGTAACCCGACCGTGCTCGCCCTCAATCGCGGCGACGCCGGCGCCGAGGCGGATCCGCGTCCCGCGCCGGATGTGCGCCCGTCGGTAGAACTCCGAGATCTCCGGCGCCACGGAGCGGGCGATCAACCGGTCAGCTGCCTCTACCACGGTGACGTTCGCGCCTTCCGATCTGGCGACCGCGGCCACTTCGAGGCCGATGAAGCCGCCGCCGACGACCACGACGTCGCGCGCCGCCGCCAGGTGGGTCCGGATCTGGGCGGCATCGTCGACACCGCGCAGGTAGCAGACGCCGTCGAGGCCGACGCCGGGCACGTGGAGGCGTCGGGGGCGGGCGCCCACGGTCAGGGCGAGCCGATCGAACGTCAGTGTGCGACCGCGATCGGTCAGCGCGGTCCCGGAACCGGGTGGGCCGGAGGGGGAGAGGTGGAGCCGGGTGACCCGCTCCGCGGCCAGCACCGTGATCCGCTGCTCGGCATAGAACGACCCGGTGCGCAGTGGGAGGGTGGCGATGTCCGCGGTCCCGGCGAGGAACGCCTTGGACAGCGGAGGGCGCTCGTACGGGGGGTGCGACTCGGCACCCACGACGGTGATCGCTGCGTCGTGACCGTAGTCCCGCAGGGAGGCGGCCAGATGGACACCGGCCTGGCTCGCGCCGACGATCAGTACCCCGCCGTTCACGGCTGGTCTTCCGGCACCTCGACGGTGATCCCGTCCAGGGCCTCGGTGAGTTTTATCTGGCAGGACAGGCGGCTCGTGCTCCGGCGGTCCGACACGCCGAGGTCCAGCATGTCGTCCTCGAGGTCGTTCGCCGGGCCGACGAGTGCCGCGAAATCCTCGTCCACGTAGACGTGGCACGTGGCGCAGGACAGGTTGCCCCCGCACTCCCCGATGATGCCGGGGACACCGTTCCTTACGGCGGTCGCCATGACCGAGTCCCCGACCGCTGCGTCGATCGTGCGCCGCGAACCGTCGAGGGCGACAAAGATGACCTTGGGCACTTTCGCGTTCCTCTCGGCTGCATCTCGCGTCCTGCGAATGGTATGACCATACTACCCTAAGCCGCCGACGGGTACTCCGGCGGCGAGGAAAGGGTTGCCGACCCGGAGGAGTGCCTCTTGCGGTCCGGGCCGCGCTCAGCCACTGTGGTGGGTCCGTGGCGCTCCCCGTCCGGCGGTGATGCCGCGGGTCGACGTCAGCATCCGGCCGAATGGAGCCCTGTGACCATTCCCGCCGAACTCGCTGACCCGCGCCGGACCGTCGCCCTGGCATGCCGCATCCTCGCGAACTCCGGCCTGGTGGAGGACATCCTCGGCCATGTCAGCGTGCGGGTGGGCCACGACCGGATGCTCGTCCGGTGCCGGGGACCGCAGGAAGAGGGTCTGCTGTTCACCCTCGACCGGGACGTGCACCTGGTGGACCTCGATGGGAGCGGTGACCTTCCGGCGGGCTGGGTGGTCCCCAACGAGCTGCCGATCCATGGCGAGCTGCTTCGGGCACGGCCCGAGATCGACGCGGTCGTGCACTGCCACCCGCCTGCGGTGCTGCTGGCCGGGGTGGAGAAGGTGCCGCTGCGCCCCGTCTTCGGCGCCTATCACATCCCCGCCGCTCGTCTCGCCGTCGACGGAATACCGGTCTATCCGCGGGCTGGTCTCGTACGCCGCCCCGAACTCGGCCGCGAACTCGTCGAGACGATGGGGTCGTCCACCGTGTGCCTCATGCGGGGTCACGGGATCACCACCGTCGGGTCGGGAGCGCACGCCGTCGAGCAGGCCGTCGTGCGCGCGTTGGCCGTTGACGTACTCGCCCGGGTCAGCGTCGAGCGGGCACGGCTCGGCGACCGGGCGGCCGACCTCACCGCGGAGGATCTCGCGGAGCTGCCGGACCTCGGCTCATCGTTCAACGACCTGAACATGTGGCGTCATCACATCGCCCGACTGCGGCTGGCCGGGCTGGCGTTGGAGTAGGAAGGCGGTACGTCACGATGTGGTCGCGGGCTCCGCCTCGGCCGGCTCCGGCGCTCGGACGCGGCGCAGTTGTGGCAGCACCGCCAGCGCGGCGAGTCCTGCGGAGATCCCGGCGACCAGGAGACCCGCCCTCGCCCCCCACTGCTCGCAGACCCATCCGGTGATCGGTCCGCCCAGCGGGGTGCTGCCGAGGAAGACGATGCCGTGCAGGGCCATCACCCGGCCCTGCATCGTCGCTTCGGCGCCGAGCTGAAGCAACGTGCGGGCGAGGGTGTTGACGCAGATGTTCGCGACGCCGAGGCCGACCATCACCACCAACGCGATGCCGAGTCCCGGCGCGAGGGCGGCGATCAGGTTGACGGCCGCGAAGACGCCCGTCCAGACGAGCAGCGACCAGGCGGTGACGCTCGCGCGGGCGGCGCTGGCGAGCGCCCCGAGTACGGCGCCGGCCCCGAGCGCCGATGTCAGCCAGCCGTAGACCTCGGGACCGCCGCCGAAGGTGTCGCGTGCGAGCAGCGGCAGCACCACGCGGAAATTCTGGCCCAGCAGGGCCACCACGGCGACGAGCAGCATGCAGGCTCGTAACTCCGGGTGCTGCCAGACGTAGCGCAGGCCCTGCCGTGCCTGGCCGCTCTCCCGCAGTGCGCGCGGCCGGCGATGGAGTTGCCGGGGATCCACCCGTACCAGGCCGACCAGGACGGCCGCGAAGGACAGCGCGTTGATCGCGAAGGCCGCCCCGACGTTGACGCCGGCGATGAGGAGGCCGGCGACGGCGGGGCCGACAAGGCGCCCGGCGTTGTGGACGGTGGAGTGGAGCGCCTGGGCGTTGACGTAGTTCTCGGGCTCGACCAGCTCGGTGATGAACGCGTGCCGCGCGGGCACGTCAATGACGGTGACCAGACCCAGTCCCAGCGCGAGCAGGTAGACCATCCAGAGCGTCACCGCGTGCGACAGCACGAGCGCCGCGAGCGCCGCGGCGAGCAGGGCGCTGACCGCCTGGGTGACCATGATCGCCCGACGCCGGTCGATCCGGTCGACGAGTACGCCGCCCCACAGGCCGAGGAGGAGCATCGGCAGGAACTGCAGCGCGCTCGCGACACCCAGCGCGACGGGGGAGTGCGACAGGTCGAGCACCAGCCAGTCCTGCGCGACCCGTTGCATCCAGGTGCCCGCGACGCTCACCGCGTGCCCGACGAAGAACCGCCGGTAGTTGGGTACGGCCAAGGAGCGGAACGTGCGCTGTCGTGCCGCCACCAAGTGGTGGACCAGCAATCCGCCGAGTCGACGCAAGAGGTCCCTCCCCGAGATTGGCCCAATGGTATTACGTTCTAGCCGAGGCGGGGCTCCCGGGCAATGCGCCCCTCACAAGGCGGATCGGTCCCGCCTCGCCCGCCAGACCGACATGTCGACGAGGGGGGACCATGGAGACAACGGTTGCCGTCAGCGTGATCCACCACCTCGGGCCGCTCGGCGCGGGCCAGGTCGGCAAGACGGCGAACAATCTCGTGCACTGGGCGTAGATCTGCGCGATAACCGAGGCCCCGGAACTCGCCCGCCGGTTCGGGTCTCCGTACCCGTCCTGCGCCGAGCTCTCATCGATGGCCGACCGATTCGCGCAGGCTGCGCGAGCTGGACCAGATGCGGCTGACCTGGCACGCGAAGGGCCTAGCCAACACGGCTGCCATGGCGCATTGTATACAACCTGACATTCCCATCGCCGAGACGGCCCGCGAGGTTCTGCGCGGATCGCGGTAGGGGGCGCCGCCCGGGTGCTAGCAGGAGGTCCGCTCCACCCCTTGCCCGACGCGTAACATTCCGGTAAACATTTGGATCAAAGATTAGACCTTTAGTCCCCTGGTGCTATTGACTGGCGTGACGCGGAACACAGGAGGCAACAGTGCGCGACGACTACCTGCCCGGCGTGCTCGCGAACGAGAAGCGGCACGGGGGCTGAGCCCAGGAAGAACGCGGCACGCACACATCGATTTCACGCGGGGGAACCACACATCCACATGTCGCTGGGCAGGCAGGCGCTCGCCCACAGAGCTCGCAGGAGAGCAGCGATGCGACACCACGTAATCGTCAGATCGGTGGCCATCACGGCCGCCGCCCTCCTCCTTGCGGCCTGCGGCGGATCGCCCACGGCCTCCGACAACGGGTCCGCCCGCGGCAACGACGCGGCAAAGCAGACCGCGGCGAAGGCGCAGGAGGTCTACGACCGCATCAACGGCCTCACCGGGGAAGAGCGGCGCAAGACCCTCGTCGAGCTTGCCGAGAAGGAAGGCAAGCTCTCGATCTACACCTCCAACACCGACATGGACAAGTTGGTCGAGGGGTTCGAGGACGCGTACGACATCGACGTGAGCGTCTACCGGGGGAACTCGGAATCGGTCCTCCAGCGGATCCTGCAGGAGCAGCAGGCGAACTACCTCGGCAACGACTTCGTCGACACCAACGCCGGCGAACTCAACATCCTGAACAAGGAGGGAAAGCTCTACCCCTACAAGGGCGAGCTGCGCGACAAGGTCCGCAAGGAGGGCCAGGCCGAGGGCTGGACCGCCTCCCGGTTCAACGTCTTCGTCGTCGGCTGGAACACGAACCGGGTCAAGCCCGGCCAGGAGCCGAAGTCCTTCGAAGAGCTGGCCGACCCGAAGTGGAAGGGTCAGGTCTCGATGGAGGTCGGCGACGTCGACTGGTTCGCCGGCCTGTACAAGTACTACCAGGACCAGGGCAAGTCCGAGGCTGAGGTCAAGGACCTCTTCACGAAGATCGCCGCCAACTCCAAGGTCGCCAAGGGTCACACGACCCAGGGTGAACTACTCTCCGCCGGCCAGTTCGGCGTGACGGTCTCGTCTTACAGCCACACCGTGGACAAGGCTGCCGACAAGGGCGCGCCGGTGACCTGGCACCCCGCCTCGGGTGTCCCGGTCCAGCCGATCCTCGTTCGCCCGAACGGCGTGGCGCTGATGAAGACGGCCACCAACCCGGCGGCCGCGATGCTCTTCGCGGACTGGGAGCTCACCGAGGGGCAGAAGATCCTCGCGGACGCCTTCCGCATCGGGTCGATTCCCACCGGCAAGGACCCGCTGGCCGGCCTGAAGGTCGTCGCCGTGCCCGAGCAGGAACTGCTCGACAACGCCAAGAAGTGGGACAGCCTGTACGCCGAAATCCTCGAGGCTGGGCAGGAGATCAAATGAAAACCGTAGGACTCTGGCGCCGGGGGAGACTGGCGTGCGTGCTCGCGGCCGGCATCGCGCTCACCCTCGTCGGTGGCTGCGGCGGCTCGCCCACGGCGGGCGGTCCGAAGGCCGGCGGTAGCGACGGGCCGACGGCCGCGGAGAAGGTCTACGCCGAGATCGCCGGACTCTCCGGCAAGCAGCGGCGGGACAAGCTCGTCGAGCTCGCGGAGAAGGAAGGCAAGCTCGACCTCTACACCTCGATGACCAGCGATGTCGCCGACGCCGTGACCGGGGAGTTCAGTGACAAGTTCGGCATCGACGTCAACGTCTACCGGGCCGGATCGGAGACGGTGCTGCAGCGGATCCTGCAGGAGCAGGGCGCCAACTTCCGGGGCAACGACGTGGTCGAGACCAACGCGAACGAACTCTTCGCGTTGAACAAGGAGCACTTCCTCGCCGAGTACAAGGGCGAGCGGCGCGATCTCGTGCCGGAGGCGGGACGGTTCGAGGGGTGGACCGCGACCCGGTTCAACCTCTTCGCGCCGAGCTGGAACACCAAGCTCGTCCCCGCCGGGCAGCAGCCCAAGACGTGGGAGGATCTCGCCGACCCGAAGTGGGACGGCAAGCTCTCCATGGAGCTGGCCGACTACGACTGGTACCTCACGCTCTACGGCTACTGGAAGAAGCAGGGCAAGAGCGATGAGGAGATCGACCGACTCTTCGCCGCGATGGCTCAGGGGGCGAAGATCGCCAAGGGGCACACCGTCCAGGGCGAGCTCCTGTCGGCCGGGCAGTTCTCGGTGGTCGCCTCGAACTACTCCTACATCGTGGAGCGCGCGAAGAAGAAGGGCGCACCGGTCGACTACCTGCCCTTCGTGCAGCCCGTGATCGCCCGCCCCAACGGCGTCGGACTGATGAAGACCGCCCAGCACCCGGCGGCCGCGATGCTCTTCGCTGACTGGCTGCTCGAAGAGGGGCAGAAGCTCCTGGTGGACGAGGGACTGACGCCGGCCATCGTCGAGGGCAACGACCCGCTCAAGGGCGTGGAGATCGTCCCGGTGGACGTGAAGACGCTGGTCGAGCACGGCGACGAGTGGAGCAAACGCTACGAGAAGGTCGTGTCCAACGGCGAGCAGGTCAAGGACAAGTAGCTGATCGCGGGCGGCGGCGCAGTCGGCGCCGCCGCCCGCCTGATCCGGTAGACAGGCTCCAGGAAGGGTGAGGGCATGACCACCACGGCATCACCGGCCTTGCCGGCCACGAAGCCGGAGATCCGACGAGCGCGCCGGTGGTGGCCAACTCCGAAGCTGCTCATCATCGTCGCAGTCGTCGGAGTCATCGGCTATCTGGCTCTCGTGCCCCTCTACTACCTGCTCTGGGGCACCTTCTTCGACGCCAACGGCTTCAGCCTGGGCGGCTTCGCCCGCGCGTACGGCGACGGGCGAATCGGCGGCTTGGTCGCGAACTCGCTGTGGTTCGCGATCGGGGCGGCCGTCCTCGCCCTCTTCGTCGGCACCTCGCTGGCCTACCTCAACGTCCGCACGGACGTGCCGTTCAAGGCGTTGTTCTTCGCCGCGTCCATCATTCCGTTGATCATTCCCGGCATTCTGTACACCATCGCCTGGATCTTCCTGGCCAGCCCGGACATCGGCCTGCTCAACAAGGTGATCGAGCCAATCTTCGGGCACGGCGTCGTCCTCGACGTCTTCACCGTGTGGGGGATGATCTGGGTCGAGGGACTGCACCTGTCGCCGATCGTGTTCCTCCTGATGGTGGCCGCGTTCCGCGCCATGGACCCCTCGCTGGAGGAGTCGGCGCTCATGAGCGGGGCCACCCGGTTGCAGGTCTTCCGCAGGATCACCGTGCCGCTGACCCGTCCGGCGATCATCGCCGCGGTGCTCATCATGACGGTGCGCAGCCTGGAGAGCTTCGAGGTGCCGGCGCTGCTCGGTCTGCAGAACGGCATCTACGTCTTCACCAGCCGCATCTACTTCGTCCTGCGGACCTATCCGCCGGACCTCGGGGCGGCCGGCGCGCTGGCGTTCGGGCTGCTCGTGCTGGCGATGATCGGGGTGGCGATCTCCAACCTCGCGGGCCGGTCCGGGAAGAGCTTCCAGACCGTGACCGGTAAGGGATTCCGGCCCCGCCCGATGGAGCTCGGCCGGTGGCGGCCGGTGATGGGAGTCGCGATCCTCGCCTACTTCTTCTTCACCGTCGTCGGGCCGCTGCTCGTGCTCCTGTACACCTCGTTCCTCAAGTTCTACCAGCCGCCATCGGCCGCGGCGTTCAAGTCGATGTCGCTGGACAACTACCGCCAGCTCCTGCACTTGTCCCAGGCGATGACGGCGCTGAAGAACTCCGTCTACCTCGGCCTGGGCTCGGCCACCCTGGTGATGGCCGGTATGGCCATCGCCGCCTGGATCGTCGCCCGGTCGCGAATTCCCGGCCGGCAGCTCGTCGACCAGCTCGCCTTTATGCCGCTGGTGATCCCCGGCCTCGTCCTCGGACTCGCGCTCTCCTTCGTCTACCTGCGCAGCCCGATCCCGATCTACGGGACGCTGTTCATCCTGCTCATCGCCTACTGCACCCGCTACATGCCCTACGGCATGCGCTACGCGGTCACGTCGATGCAGCAGATCTCCGCCGAACTAGAGGAGTCGGCCCAGGTCAGCGGCGCAAGCTGGTGGCAGACCTTCCGCCGGGTGCTGCTACCGCTGCTGTCGCCGGGTCTGGTGGCGGGCTGGATCTACATCCTCGTGGTCTCGTTCCGCGAGCTGTCGAGTTCGATCCTGCTCTACAGCCCCGGCAACGAGGTGCTCTCCATCCTCATTTTCGAACAGTACGAGAACGGTCAGTTCACCGTCCTGTCGGCGCTTGGCGTCGTCATGGTGCTCACCCTCGTCGTTCTCGTCACCGTCGCTTACAACCTCGGTGCCAAAGTCGGGCTCAAGCAGGACTGAGCCGCCGCGCGTCAGGAGGGCAAAGTGCTCTGTGTCAAGAACCTGGTGAAAACCTTCGACGGAGAACGGCGGCGACGGTCGCGAGCCGCGGGTCGTTCCGAACCGGCCCGTGTCTTCGCCGTCAACGACATCAGCTTCGACGTCCCGAACGGCTCGCTGTTCACCCTGCTCGGGCCGTCGGGCTGCGGGAAGACGACCACCCTGCGCTCCATCGCCGGCCTCGAGCGACCCGACGCCGGAACGATCGAGGTCGGCGGACGTGTCCTCTTCGCCGGCGGGTCGGGCGCGAAGACGGTGAACGTCCCCGCCAACCAGCGGGGGTTGGGCATGGTCTTCCAGTCCTACGCCATCTGGCCGCACATGTCGGTCTTCGACAACGTCGCCTTCCCTCTGCAGGTGAAGAAGCGCGCCAGCCGGCTCGGCAAGAAAGGGATCGCCGAGCGGGTGATGCGGGTGCTGCAGACAATGGAACTGGCCGACCTCGCCGACCGGCAGGCGACCAAGCTCTCCGGTGGGCAGCAGCAGCGGCTCGCCCTCGCCCGCGCCTTAGTCATCGAGCCCCCGCTGCTGTTGCTGGACGAGCCGCTGTCCAACCTCGACGCCAAGCTGCGGGAGTCACTGCGGTACGAGCTCAAGCGGCTGCAGCGTGAGCTCGGGATCACCTCGGTGTACGTCACGCACGACCAGGTGGAGGCGTTGGTCCTCAGTACCTCGATCGCGGTGATGAGGGGCGGCAACGTGATGCAGCTCGGGCGCCCCCGCGAGATCTACGAGAACCCCAACTGCCGGTTTGTCGCCGAGTTCATCGGCACCTCGAACTTCATCGCCGGCACCGTGTCGGCGCGGGAGAACGACCGCTACGTCGTCGACACGGCCGACGGACGCCTCCTGCTCGACTCGGCCGCGTCGATCCCGGTCGGTACGGAGGTGGTCGTCTCGATCCGGCCGGAGGCGGTGGAGGTCGGCGCCACGTCCCGAGCGGGTGAGGTGCCGAACGAGTGGACGGGCACGGTGCTGACCCGTGCGTTCCTCGGCGAGGCCGTCGACCATGTGGTCGCCGTCGGCAAGCACGAGATCCGTGCGCGCGGCAACCCGGCGGTGTCGATCGAACCGGGGACCGAGGTCTACCTCCGGATGGATCCCAGCAAGCTGACGCTGGTGCCGGTTGGCTGAGGTATCCCCGATGAGCCTGCCCCAGGTGCTGCGCAACCGCGACTTCAACCTCTACTGGACCGGTGTCGTCCTCTCGCAGATCGGCACCCGCGGCACGGTAGCGGCCAACCTCTACCAGGTCTACCAGCTAACCGACTCGATCGCTTACACCGGCCTGGTCGGTGCCGCGCAGGCGGTCGCGCTGCTGGTGCTGAGCCCGCTCGGTGGGGCGCTGGCCGACCGGGTGGACCGCCGCCGCCTGCTGCAGGCGGCACAGGCCGTGGCGATGCTCGTCGCCGTGGTCCTCGCCTGGCTGACGCTCACCGACCGGGCGCAGGCCTGGCACGTGGTCCTCTCCGTGGTGCTGACCACCGCGGCGGCGACGTTCGACCAGCCGGCCCGGCAGGCGCTGATCCCGGCCCTGGTGCCCAAGAACCAGATCGCCCAGGCGATCGCCCTGCTCAACCCCTCGCGGGAACTCGCGATCCTGGTCGGGCCGCTGCTGGCCGGCCTGCTGATCGCGGTGAGCGGACCCGGCCTGATGTACGTCGTCGACGCGGCCTCGTACGGCCTGCTCGTGGCAGTCCTCGCGATGCTGCGGATCCCGGTCCTGCAGCCGTCCGCGGAGCGCCGCACCGTGCTGGGCTCCATCGTCGAAGGGGCGCGGTACATCACGCACCGGCCGCTCATCTACAACCTCATGGCGCTGGACCTCTCGGCGACCGTGTTCAGCGCCTACCGGGTGCTGCTGCCGGCGATCGCCGTGGACGTCCTGCACGTCGGGGCGACCGGGTACGGCGTACTGTCGGCGGCGCCGTCCGCCGGCGCGCTGCTGGCCACGTACTTCGTGTTCCGCACCGTCGAGCGCAGCCGCCGCCAGGGCCGGGTGCTCCTGGTGTCCACCGCGCTGTACGGCGGGGCGGCGCTGCTGCTGGCGCACTCGCCGGTGTTCGGCCTGGCCGTCCTCGCCGCCGGGCTGCTCGGTGCGTTCGACGCGATGGCGACCACCATCCGCCACGCCGCGGTCCAGATCGACACCCCGGACGAACTCCGGGGCCGGGTCACCGCCTTCTACCAGATGTCCTCCCGGGGCGGACCGGCGATCGGGGATGTCGTCGTCGGAGCCTTCGCCGGCCTGGTCGGTCCGGTGGTGGCCCTCACCGTCGGCGCGTTCGGCCCCCTCATCGTCGCGGGCTCGTTCTCGCTTCGGGACAACGTGGTGCGGTCCTACACCGGGATGGTGCCGGAGGACGCGGAGGTCGACGGCGCGCCCGAGCCGACGACCGAGCTGCCGGCTCGGCAGCCCACGCCCGGTAGCAGCTGACCCGCGGCCGAGACGGCGGGCGTTCCGAAACTTCCGCCGGCTGTCGGGCGCCGGAACCGACCTGGTCCGGCGCCCGACCGCGTCAGTTGGGCTGGCACACCACGTCGACCAGGGCCGGCCGGCCGGTGCCCAGCACGTGGTCGGCCGCCTTGCGTACGGCGTCCCGGACCCGGGCCGGGTCGGTCACCGGACCGTCGGCCCACCAGCCGAACCCGCGCGCGACTGCGGCGAAGTCCGGGGCCGGGGTGTCGATCGCCATCCCGATGCTCGCCCGCTCCATCGGGGTGCCGCGCTGCCGCGCCAGCCGCTCCTGGTGTTCCCAGTCGTTGTAGTAGGCACGGTTGTTGAACATGACCACGAGCAGCGGGAGCTCGTAACGGCTCGCCACCCAGAGCGCTCCCACGTCGAACATCAGATCACCGTCCGGTTGCAGGTCCACCACGAGCCGACCCGTGCCCTTGTGGGCGAGAGCGACGCCCAGCGAGATGCCGATCTGGGTCGCGGTGCCCAGCTGGCGGCCGGGGTGGCGGTACGGGCGATCGAAGTCCCAGGTACGCAGCGCCCACTCGGCCGCCGTACCCGCGGTGAGCACCCAGTCGTGGTCCCGGACGACCGTCCACACGTCGGCGGCGAGCCGGGACGTGGACACGGGGGAGCGATCCGCCACCTCGTCGGCCCGGCGTTGCCACCGGTCCCAGCTGGAGCGGTGCATCGCGGACAGCCGTTCGCGCCAGCCCACCCGCTCGGCCCGGCGCTCCGGCGACTCGGCGGCCAGGATGCGCCGGCATTCCGCCAGCAGCAGGGGCAGCGCCACCGCGGTATCCGCGGTCACCTGCAGATCGGTCGGCACGAGTTCGGCGTAGTCCTCGCTCCACGAGGAGATGCCCACGTCGTTGAAGCCGAGGTCGAGCACCGTGCAGCCGGCGGCGAGGCGGGAGGTGATCCGGCGGGTCGTCGACTCGAGGCGCTGGGTGGTCTTGCCCATGTCCTTCACGTCGACGAAGAGGACACAGTCCGCTCCCTCGATCGCCTCCGAACCGGTCACGTTGAGTTCGTGGCGATTCGGGAAGTTCAACCGCCAGTGCGTCTCGACCGCGCCGATCCCGACCTCCTCGGCGAGGTCGACGAGAACGTCGAAGGAGCCGGGATGGCGCCCCGGGTAGCCGAGCACCATGACCGGCCGGCGTGCCGCGCAGAGCCGCTCGGCGAGCGAGCGTAGGGCGTCGGGGTCCGGAGCGAGCGGCGAGGGCACCGCGGCCAGTCGGGGCAGGTCGTCCAGGGGCACGGGATCGGCGATCCGGTCCTCCTGCAGGCCGGCGTCGAGCGCCACGTAGACCGGGCCGCGCGGTTCCTCCCTGGCGATCCGGTGGGCGCGCGCGAGGACGGTGGGTACGGACGCCAGCGAGCGGGGCTCGTGGTCCCACTTGGTGTAGGCGCGTACCGCCTCGCCCTGCACGTTGGCCGAGTGGATCCAGTCGATGTTCGGCCGCCGCCGGGAGTGGTCGGCGGGGCCGGAGCCGCCGAGGACGAAGACCGGCGTCCGGTCGATGTAGGCGTAGTAGACGCCCATGGTGCCGTGCAGGAGACCCACGAGGTCGTGCAGGATCACCGCCATCGGCTCGCCGGTCGCCTTCGCGTAGCCGTGCGCCACGCCCACGGCGATCTTCTCGTGCGGGCACTCGATCATCGTGATCTCGTCGCCGCCGTAGTTGACCAGCGAGTCGTGCAGCCCGCGGAACGACGAGCCGGGGTTGAGGGCGACATATCTCAGTCCGAGGCGGCGTAGGACGTCGACCATGACGTCGGAACCCCAGACCGGCTCGTCGTACGGGGCGAAGTTGGTCAAATGCGCCTCCTCAGTTCGTGGCGGATCGCGCACGGTCCATCGCCGTGAGGACCTGGTCGACGGTTCGCACCCGGCACACCCGCGGGAACACGTGTTCGACGAAGAAGTCGCGTTGCGGCTGGCGGCCGGTGAGTCCGTCCCTGACCACCACGACCTGGTAGTCCATGTCGCGGGCGGCGTACACGGTCGACGCGATCCCGACGTGGGTCGAGCCCCCGACGAGGAGGACCGTGTCAACACCGCGGGCGCGCAGGGACGGCTCGAGATGAGTTCCGTGGAACGCGGACCACCGGTGTTTCGGGATGTCGTAGTCCTCCGGACGCTGTCCGAGTTCGGCCAGGGTGCGGTACATCGGCGAGCCGGAGCCGTGCGGCGGGCGCACCGGCCTCGGGTTGTCCGCCCCGAACGGACGGTGCTGGTTGTCGACGTCGGCGAGCGTTCGGGCGAAGTCGGCCCCGTCGGCCCGGTGGTCGGCTCGGGCCCACGCGACCATCGCGCCGCGTGACCGGCACCGGTCCACGAGACGGCGCACGGGACCGATGACACCCGCCTCCTGGGCCGCCGCCCGGTAGTGCTCGAGCAGGTCGAAGACGACCACGGCGGTGCGGGTCGGATCCAGCAGCTCCTCGTCCTGCCGCCCAGGCACCACCTGGCCGTGGCTCACCACAGCGTCACCGTCACGGTCTTCTCGCGGGTGTAGGACAGCAGCTCCTCCAGCGAGTTCTCCTTACCCAGCCCGCTGCTCTTCCAGGCGCCGAACGGGGTGCCCGTGGGACGCCGACCCGTGCCGTTGACATAGACGTATCCCGCCTCGAGGACGGCGGCGGTGCGGTGCGCGGCCGTCACGTCCCGCGTCCACACGTTTGCCGTCAGCCCGAGCGGCGTGGCGTTGGCGCGGCGGACCACCTCGTCCACGTCCCGCCAGGTGAGCACAGACATGACCGGGCCGAAGATCTCCTCGCGGACCGCGGTCATCCCGTCGTCGAGGTTGGTCAGCACCGTGGGTTCGACGAAGAAGCCACGCGCCAGTCCGTCGGGACGGCCCCCGCCGTACGCGACCGTCGCCCCCTCCCGCCGCGCCGTCTCGAGACAGCCGCGGACCCGCTCGTAGTGCGCCCGGAACGCCAGCGGCCCGACCTCGGTGAGCGGGTCCATCGGGTCGCCGATGCGCAGCGCGGACAGGCGCGCGACGAGGGCCTCCACGAACCGGTCCGCGATGTCGGCGTGGACGAACAGCCGAGAGGTCGACCCGCAGGACTGGCCGGTGCAGCGGGCGATGTTCTTGCCGGCGATCGCCGCGTGCGCGGCCCTTGCCACGTCCACGTCGGGGAAGACGATGATCGGGTTCTTCCCGCCGAGTTCGAGGCTGACGTGCTTCACGGCCTCGGCGGCGCCGCGAAGCACGGCGCGTCCGGAGGGGACGGAACCGGTGAAGGCCACCCGGTGCACCTCGGGGTGGGCGACGAGTGCGGCACCGGCCGTCGTACCCCGGCCGGTGACGACGTTGAGCACGCCGGGCGGGAGCACGTCCGCGGCGATGCGCGCGAACTCGAGGGCGGAAAGCGAGGTCTGCTCACCGGGCTTGAGGACGACGGTGTTGCCGGCGGCCAGCGGCGCCGCCACCTTGCCAGCGGCGAACTTGAACGGATGGTTGAACGGCACGATCCGCGCGACGACCCCGTACGGCTCACGCACCGTGTACGAGAGGGTGTCGCGGGTGGGCGGGGCGGTGCTCCCGTTCGTCTGCGGCGTGATACCGGCGTAATAGAGGATCTCGGCGACCGCACCCGCGACGTCGCTGCGCATTCCGGCGAGCGGAAGGCCGCCGTCACGTACGTCGAGGCGCGCCAACTGCTCTGCCTCGCGCTCGATGCGGGACGCGAGTTCCCGCAGCAGCGCCGCGCGTCGGGCCCAGCCCAGGTCCCGCCAGTCGTCGGCGGCGGTCCGGGCGGCGGCGACGGCGGCGTCGACGTCCTCGGCGCCGCCGTCGGGAACCGTCGCGATGGTTTCCTCGCTGGTCGGGTCGACCGCCTCGATGCGACCGCAGGCCGCCGCGTCGACCCACGCTCCGCCGATGTGCATCAGCCGGTGCGGTACGGGGGCGCTCCGCCCGCTCATCGGGGGGCCACCCGGGCGTGGACGACTGCCGTCGCCCCCTCCTGCGCGGCGAGGAGCGCGCGGCGCAGGGCCGGCCCCAGGTCGTCCGGATCCTCTACCGGGGCGGTGGCCCAGCACCCGTAGGACCGGGCGAGCCCGGCGATGTCCACCGCCGGATCGGCGATGCGCATGCCGATCCAACTGTTCTCCACCGGACGGCCGCGCTGGCGCGCCACCTCGGCTTGATGCGGCTCGTCGTTGTAGAACGAGCTGTTGTCGTTGACGACGAGCAGCGCCGGCACCCGGTAGTGGGCGGCGGTCCACAGGGCGCCGGAGGCCATGAGCAGGTCTCCGTCCCCAATGATTCCGACGCCGAGTTGGCCGCGGTCCCGGGCGGCGAGGGCGCCGCCGACGAAGGCCCCCGGCCCGTAGCCGACCCCGCCGCCACCGGAGTGCCCGAGGTACGACCCGGCTCCGGGTAGCTGCCACAACCCCTCGGGCCAGGTCCTGGTGTTGCGAAGGCAGAGCAGGTGGTCCACGTCGCGTACCGCCTGCCACGTCTCGCCGACCAGCCGGGCCGGCGAGATCGGCCGGTCGGCCCAGCGCGCCGCGACCTGCTCACGCTGCCGCTGGCGCAGTCGGGCCGCGCGGGCGGTGACCTCCGCCCGCCGGGCCGCCGCCGCGGCCGGGTCCACCCGCTCGGCGAGGGCCGCGTGCAGCAGCCGCAGCCCGAGCAGCGGGTCGCTCAGCAGTTGCACGTCCCGGGGCACCGGGGTCGCGAAGGCGTTGCTCCAGGACCGCAGTCCCAGGTCGCCGTGCGACAGGTCGACGATGACCGGGCCGTCATCGGGAAGCTCTAGCCCCGCGCCTCGCGCCCCCCGTCCCGCGGGACGCAGCAGGGCCGCCAGGTCGACGACGTCGACGGCGAGGACGACGTCCGCCTCGTCCAGGACATTGCGGTCCCCGGTGCAGTTCTGCGGGTGGCCGGTGGGCAGCGTCGACCAGTTCCGGTCGTCGTGGTAGGCCGCGCCGAGCAGCTCGACCAGCGCGGCGAGGGGAGCGGTGGCCGCCGGCTCGAGGGCGATCCGTCCGGCCACCACGACCGGGCGCCGGGCCTGCTCGAGTACGGCCGCCGCCCGGTCCAGGGCTTCCGGGTCCGGCGCGAAGGCGGGGGCGGGGGCGTGCCGCCCGGGGTCCGGGACCGGCATCGGCCGGTCGAGCCGTTCCTCCTGGACGCCGGCGTCCAGGGAGACGTACGCCGGTCCCCGCGGCGCCGACAGCGCCCGCTGCCGGGCGCGGAGGGCGTCGCCCGCGAACGCGGCCGTGGTCATGGGTTCGGCGTCCCAGACCACGAAGTCCCGGACCAGCTGGGCCTGGGTCGTCGCCGAGTGGATCCAGTCCACCGGCCGACGCCGCGCGGGATCGGCCGGCCCGCTTCCGCCGAGCAGCAGCAGGGGAGTCCGGTCGCACCACGCGTTGTAGACCGCCATGGATCCGTGCATGAGGCCGACCAGGTCGTGCACGGCGGCGACCCCGAGCTGCCCGGTCGCCTTGGACCAGCCGTGCGCGAGCGAAACGGCGATCTCCTCGTGCAGGCAGAGCAGGAGTTGCGGGGTGACGTTGCCGCCGTGGTTCACCACGGAGTCGTGCAGTCCCCGGAACGACGAGCCCGGATTCATCGGCAGGTACGGCACCTCGAGTGCGCGCAGCACGTCGACGACCAGGTCGCTGCCCCACGCCGCGGGCCCCCGCCCCTCGGGCAGCCCGGTCGGGCGCTCCTCCCGGCCCCCCTCGCCAAGGCCCGGTTCCACGATCGCGGTCATCGGCCCGCCACCGTGCCCGCCGCCGCCTCGACGGCGGCGAACAGGTCCTTCGCCGTCAGCCGTGCGGGGTCCGCGGCGAGCTCGGGTCGCTGGGCCACCGACGCGAGGACCACCTTGCGGGCGCGCCGGCCATCGAAGCCCACGCACCGGCCGGCGAGTTTGCCGTGCAGGGCTGCGTCCTCGGCCAGGTGCCGCAACGGGGGCCAGAGCGCGGCGAGCTCAGCCAGCGACGAGCTGATGATCCGGGCGAGCACGTCCTCGTCCGGCAGGTCGAGTTCGAGCACAAGGTCGGCGCGCGACAGGAAGGCCTCATCGACGGCGGCGATGAAGTTCGTCGTGGCCAGCAGCAGGACGTGCGGGCACGCCGCCCGCAGCGCGTCGAGGCCGGCGAGCACCGCGTCGGTGGCCCTGTGCACGTCCACCGGATTGGTCTCGAAGGATGCGGTGCTCCGGCGTACGGCGAGCGCCTCCACCTCGTCGACCAGCACAATGGTGTGGGGGCGACGCGCGGCGAGTTCGGGCAGCGTCTCGGTGAACAGTCGACGCACCGCCCGCTGGCTCTCGCCGAGCATCTCGCTGGGGAAGGCGTGGGGGTCCACCTCGGCGAGGGTGGTCGCGCCCCGCCGGGCGACCGCCATCGCCGCGGCCTGGGCCAGCCCCTGACACAGGGTGGACTTGCCGGTGCCCGGCGGGCCGGCGAGCATGATCAGGCCGTGCGGCGGGCCGGAGAGCGACTGGAGCGCCCGGCCGTGCCGCAGTACCAGTACGGCCGTGCCGAGCAGTTGTTCCTTCGTACCGGGCGGCACGATGATCGAGTCCCAGGGCCCGTCGTGGTGGTCGGCCGGTAAAGCGTGGATACCGGTGATCCCCGCCGGCAGGCGTACGTCGGCCATTCCCGCCTCCGGATTCAGGGCCAGGTGGGGCGTTCCAGCGCCGGCCACTGGATGGTGGTCGGATCGCCGGCCTGCCGGTCCCGGATGTGGCTGGGCGGCTCCTCGAAGAGCACGAGTGGGTCGCAGAGCGCCCGCATCGTCTCCAGCAGGCTGTCGAACATGTGGATCCGGATGACCTTCGCCGTCTTTTCCGGGTCGTCATTGAAGTGCTGGTGCCAGAGGAAGTGGTCGACGATGATCAGGTCCCCCTTCTTCCAACGGTGGTTCGTGCCGCCCTCGGGCTCCGTGCCCAGGTAGGTGTGCCCCGACCCGTCCAGGACGTACAACCACGCCTCACCCGGGTGCCGGTGCATCGACTGCCCACGGCCGGGGCCGATCTCGAACATCGCCATCGTGATGCCGGATGCCTGATAACCGATCGCGCGGTCGAGCAGGAAGGTCGTCCGGGTCCCGCGGGGAGTGTTGACCATCTCCAGGTCGTCCCAGCTGGTGTGCAGTCGGCCGGTCCGCCGGGACTGCTGTTCGCGGCCGAGCCGGCGGACCCTGCGCGCGTACGGGTCGTCCCCTGGCATTTGGGGGGTGTACGCAGGGCGTCCCGGCAGTTCGGTGAAGGGAGTGTGGCCGGCGTCCTCCAGGATGGACATACCCATCGTGTCGAGCATCGGCTCACTCGAGAAGGTCAGGTAGCGGGCCGTCGCCGCGCCGTCGTTGCCGGACCGGTGCCAGGACCAGGCGGGGATGTGCAGGGAGTCGCCCGGGCCCCACTCCATGCGTTCGCCGTCGATCTCGGTCCAGCCCCAGCCTCCGACCACCAGGACCATCGCGTCCCAGGAGTGACGGTGGACCGTGGTGGTCGTCCCCGGGTCGAACTCGTGGACCAGGGCGTCCATCGTGCGAGTGGGCCGGTCCCCGTCGACGCCGACATAGACACCGACCCGGCTGCCCCGCTCGGTGGGATGCATGATCACGTCGTCGTGGGCGACCACGTCCCGGTGGTTCTGCCGCCAATGTTCCAGGAACTTGGCGCGCCGGGCCTTTTGGACGTGGTAGTGACTGACGCCTGTCGTCGTCCGGGTGGTCACGAGCGTACCTCCAATGGACTAACCATTGGCTGTACTCTGTCAGTTCGGCGTGGCTTGCACAAGAGCGTTTGGGTGGCGGCCTAACGCTCCTCGCCGTCACGCCAGCCCGGGCGCGGCCCACCGGGAAGCGGCCGCACTGCCGCGGGTCGCCGGGCGATCCACCGTGGCGTCCGCGCGCAGTAGTCCTCGTACGCTCCACCGAACCGCTCGCGCAGCCGCTGCTCGTCCCGCCGGACCCGGTCGGCGAACCACCTCAGGTGCCAGCCGACCAGCCCGGCGGCGAGCGGCGACCGGGACGAGAGTGCCAGTCCGGTCAGGAAGAGCAGGTGCCCGCCGTACATCGGGTTGCGCGTCCAGCGGTACGGGCCCTCCTCGACGAGCCGCTCAGGCATGCCCTGCGACATCCCGGGTGGCCCGCCCGCCCTCGACAGCCGGTACGCGCCGGCGAGCCGGTAGGCGGCGTAGCCCGCGGCCATGAGGGGCAGGCCAGTGCCCCGTACCCGCCGACGGCTCAGCGCCTGTTCGACGCCGACCATCAGCGGCCAGATCAGAAAGGTGCGGGTGGACGTGGACGACAGGGACATCCTCATGAAGGGCCTCCACAGTGGGACGAGGCGGGGGACCGGACGCGTGGGACCGCCGCGCTGACGGTGATGAGCGCACCCGCCAACCCCATCGCGGCGGTGAGCGGAACGATCGCGACCGCGCTAGCCACCGCGAGCGGGGCTGCGAACAACGCCGCCGCCCGGAAGGTTCCGGCCGTCGCGATCGCGTCGCCGCGCTCCTCGGGATGCACCGATTCGGTGGCGATGGCGGGGCCGATGGTCTGCAGCACGCCCGCGCCGAGCCCGGACACCGCCAGCAGCGCGCCGGCCGCCCACCGGGCGTCGGCTGCCAGCGCCACCAGACCGGTGGTGGCCCCCGTGGCGAGGGTGCCGAGCACGAAGGAGCGCATCACCCAGCGATTGCCCACCCGGGCAGCGATCGCGGAGCCGACGACCGAGGCGCCGTTGGCGATCGACACGAGAACGCCGATGGTGGAGGCGGGCTGCCGGACGGCGTCCAGTGCCACCGGCACGTAACTGGAGAGCAGGCCGCGCCACGCGCCCGCGCTCACGCCGGCCCAGCAGCCGACGTCCACCCCCGGGCGACGCCAGATCCGCCCGGGGGGACTCTCCGCTGGCGGACGGAAGGGCGGTAGTCGGTCGATCGCCAGCGCCGGCAGCAGGGCAGCGGCAGCGATCGCCGAGCCGACCCCGAGCGCCGCTCGCGGCGAATGCTCCACCAGCAACCCGGCGAGGACGGGCCCCGCGAGCAGTCCGATACTGGAGACGAAGCTGATCGTCGCGAGCGCTCCGACGGCGGGTGCGTCGTTCCGCACGACATGCGTCTGACTACCGGTCCAGAAACAGGCGCGGGCGAAGCCCTGCAGCACTTCGGCCAGGATGAACGGAACCAGGGCGGCGGACGCGACGACCAGGCCGTTCGAGAGGCAGAGGGCGGCCCCGGCGGCGACGACGAGGACCCAGTCACCGACCAGCCGCATGGCCGCGCCGAGGACCAGCCGGGTCGCCATCTGGGCGATCGCCGAGAAGGCGGTGAGCACACCGACCTCGCCCGGCGAGTAGCCGGAGCGCAGCGCCAGCAGCGGTAGCGCGACCGACGCGATGCCGAGCGAGCAGGAGAAGACGGCGGCGCCCCCCGCGGACGCGATGGTGTCGCGCGAGAGGCGCCGCACGGCCGCTGCCGACCACACGAGGTGTGGTCAGACCGAGGCGCTGGTCAGCTGCTCGGCGTCCGGGGTCCGTTCCGAGGCCGGCTCGAAGTAGTGGACCGTGTCGTACCCGAGGTGCTTGAAGACGCGGTTCTGCGCGTTGAACAGCCGCAGCGAGCTGCCGTCCGCCGCGAAGAGCTGGCACACGTGGTTCTGCGGGACGTACAGGGTGTCGCCCTGCTTGATCTCGTACCGCTTGGGTTCCAACGCGATCCGGGCGTAGTACTTCTCGGCGATCTCCGCCTCGACCTCCCACTGCAACGCGTAGCCCTCGCCGTCGAGCACGTAGTACACCTCGTCGGCCATCTTCCAGTACTTGCCGCTGTGGCCGCCGGCGGGAATGTCGAGCTCGAAGGCGTCCACGCTGAAGATGCGTGCGTCGGTGCGCTGCGGCGAGGACATGACCCGGACCCGCCCCAGCGGGGTGTCCTCCCACGTCGTGTCCGCCGGGGAGATCACCTTCTTGCGCTCCAGGACACCGGGGGTCCAGATTCGCGACCAGTCCTCGCGCGGGCCGAAACGTTCCTCGTTCTCGACCGGCCCGGAGCGCCCCTGCTGGATGAGGCCCATGAACATCCAGGTGCACTTCGCCTTGACGACGAGCGCCACCGCCCGCTCGGAGTACGGGTTGAAGTGGCGGTGCACCGAGTCTGTGTGCACGAAGACCAGATCGTCCTTGCTCCAGTCGTAGCGCTGGTCGTCGTGGATCTCGTACCCGCGACCCTCGAGGATGTAGAAGGCGGCCTCGTTCTGGTGGCCATGCCCGTGGTTCGACGACTCGGGGGGCAGCTCGACGAAGTGCACCTGAATCGTCTGGGTGAGGAAGTCCTCGTCACCTGGGCCGATGCGCCACCAGGTCCGACTCTTCGCGCTGTCGCCGGAGTGCGCGACCTTCGCGTCGTCCACGACGACGCTGTCGTCGCGTACCCGGTCGACCGCCATTTGCCGGCGCCGGAACTCGTTAAGCCCGTAGGTCTGCGACGTCAAACCACGCACGAACACGCGGCCGCTCTTGCCCATTGGTCCTCCGGTTCTCGGTGGTGGTGCCTGCGCCAGCGGGCACCGAACCCGCTCGGATCAGTCACACCGATCCAGCCAGGCGGCTCGTCAGTTGCGCGGCCCGACAGAGTTGGGGCGACGTCCCTAGGCAGCCGAGCGCCGGTTAATGGTATAACCTTTATGAGGCGTCGGCAAGACTGTCCAAGGCCGAGGATCGGTGCCCTGCCCGCGGGGTCCCTACGGATCTCGGCGGCGCGCCGGAGGCCGTGGCACGTCCCGGTTGCTCAGGTCGTGGCCGCTGCGACCCGGCGGCCGGCCCTCGGGACGACCAGCGGGCTGCCGCTCTCCGGGTCGTCGATGACCCGGCAGGGCAGCCCGAACACCTCCTCGTCCGGCTCGGCGGTGGCCGGTGCGTGGGCTTGGGGTACCACTAGTGCGGTGTCCACTAACGTTCACCGGGTTTGCGGTGGGTTGTGGGTCCTCGCCTGTTGGGCGAGCGACTCCCCACCGGTTGGTGGGGCGGCCTCCGCGGGCCAACTGATCCTCGCGCCGCCCGGGGTGGGCGGCGGGGGTCACGTCGGGACCGGCCGGCACCGGGCAGGTGCCGGCTGGCTCGACGGTGCGTGACCACCTCCGGCAGCACAACGGCTGCCGGGGTGGTGGGTGCCGAACCGTGGGCGTGGCAACCTCGGTGCCAGCCTGGTCACATTGCTTGCCGCCGTAGGACGTAGCCGAGACGCTCGTCCGGCGGTGTCGGCGGCTGGCCGAGGTCGGCCAGGAGGTCGGCCAGTTCCTCGATCGACGGCTTGAGGGCCGCGGCGAGGCGCGGTGCCATGGGCTGCGGATCCGTTTCCGCCCGTTCCCACCGGACGACGGTGGAGCGGACGCAACCGCGGCCGACACCACCTTGCGCCATCCCCGACGGCGACGACCTCATCACCGATCCATCGCTGACCGAAGTCTCACCGTGCCGCGTCTCGGTCACTTTCGTCTCGACCGGGCAGCTGTTCCTGGGGCTGGGCGGTAGGACCGTCGAGCAGGCGGCGCAGCTTCGCCGTGGCGGCGGGGAAAGCCAGTCGCGTGGTGTAGGTGGTGAGGCGTATCGCCCACCCCACGACGGCCAGGCAATATCCGATGATCAGCGCCGCGCTGGTGGCACCGGTGAAAACGATGGCGTAACCGAGGCCCAGTGCTGGCAGGGTGATCACTCGGAGGCTGCGGTGATCGGTGGCCGTCAGGGCGGTGGCGGCGCCGAGCATGGCGGCTCCGGCGCTGCCGACGAGGCCGGGCGCGGGAATCAGGTCGGCGGGTGGGGTGAGGGTGACCGCGGCGCGCATGAGGAGCATGCCCACTGCCGCCAGGATGATCGGCAGGATCAGCGGGCGGGCGCGGCCGAGCCAGGCCGGGAGGTTGGCGGCAGGGATACGTGGTGCGACGAGAGCGACGAGGATGGCGTTTGCCCCCACAGGGGCAGCTGTGGTGAGGGCCCATGTCAGGTGAGGGGTGTAGTCGACGCCGAGGGATGTGCCCGCTGCCAGGCCGAGGAAGGCGGCGGTGGTGGTGCCGAGCGCGGCTGCGGCGAGATAGGAGCGGCGGATGAGCGCCGCCGTCGTCGGCTCGTCGGCAGGTGAGGTGGGCGGCCCGGCGAGCCACGTGGTGGGAGCGAGCTGCGCCACGGCCAGGGCGGTCATCACGGCAAGTGCTGCTGCGGTGCCCAACTGCGGCAGGGATGTGCGGGCCCCGATGATCCGGATGCCGATCGTGGTGACGTCGGCGGTGAGGATGGCCTGCAGGAAAAGGGCGAGCGTGCAGGCACCGATGATCAGCGCGGCCGCGAGGTCTCGGATGCGCAGCCGGGTGCGGGGCAGTCGCGCGCTGACTGCCGCCCGCGGTGTCGCGGTGAGCGTCAGGGCTCCGCTGGCGGCGGCATGCGGATGGTTGACGATCACGGGCTGGACTCCGGTGGCCGCAACCAACTGTGCGGGCAGCTCGGGTGCCCCGCCGGTGTCGGCGGCAACGACCATGGCGAGGTGTGCGGCATCGACGTCGGCCGTGTCAAGCAGTTCCGCTACCGCCCCGGGTAGTTGCTCGGTGAGAGGTTGTGCTGCGGCGTGGACGTCGCCGCGGGTGATCACGGCGGGTGGACGTGGGTGGGGGAGGAGCACCGGGGCCCGCTCCTGGGTGGCCAGCAATACGCGGGCCTGGCGGACCGATTCCCTGACCTGCCGGTTGGCGTCGTCCTCGGGCTCGCCCTGCGCTGCGGACCGGGGATGCTGTTCAGCTGGTGAGCTTTGTAGCTGGTGGGCGAGCACGTCGTCGATGTGGGCCGCAGGGATGGTGCGGGTGGCAAGGTCGTGCCACGCGCCGCCACTGCCCTGCAGAACGGTGAGGCGGGGAGGACGAACCTCGGTTTCGCAGACCAGCACACACGCCCCGTCGTGCAGGGACGGTTGGTGTGCGGTGACGTGTGCGACCAGCGCTGCGGGGGCGGTGACCATGGCCGGCGCGGGAAGCCCTGCTCGTTGCGCCGCCTGCGTGAGTTGGCTCCTTCGGCGCGGACCCCACTGGGGTGCTATGACGAAGGTGGTCGAGCTGATAGGCCCGACCTGGGTGCCGGCGACGGCGGCGACGTGGCACAGGAGTTCAGCGGTGTGGTCACTGGGGGCGCCGGCATGTCCGCCGTCGGGCACGACGGTCCCGAATCCGTTGGCGCCGAGCACCCCTGCGGGCGCGATGGTGGGCTTGCCGTCGAACAGAATGGGGACGTAGATGCCGTCGCGCCAGGCGATAGCGGCGACCGCCGACGAGGCAAGGTCAACGCACAGATGCGCGCCCGGAACCGACATGAGGGGCAGTCTGGCTCATCGATGGGGTTTGCAGGAGACCGGAGGCGTCTGGTGATCCTTTGTGTGCGGATGGTGAGAAAAGCTCTGGCCTGCAATGGTGGTTCCGCGTCATTGTCATGTATCGCAGGAGGATCAACATCGGCCAGGAGGAGTACGGATGCCGCAACGGTCGCCGCAAGCGGCCCGCAAGCTCGCCGAGTACAGCCACCTGCCGACGGTTCACCAACCAGCCGACAACCGGCAGGATGCCGCTTCCTTCGGTCGGCTTGCGAGGTCCGTGGTTGGCCTCGTGGTTTTCCTGGCGGGGCCGCCCGCGGCGCTGTGGCTGGCTGGCGGAGGCCCTGCCAAGCGCCTGCCCAGCTGGCACCACACCGTTGACTGGTTCGGCCGATCCGACCGCGCCATCACCGCCGCAGGACTCGTGGACGGGGCCGTACTGACTCTGTGGCTGTTGTGGGCGGCGTTAGCGGTGCTGCTGCTGATCGAACTGCTGGTCCTGCTCGCCCCTCGTCGCCTGTCACTGCCGCGGCTTCCGGCCCCCCTACACCGGCTCGTGTTTGGGCTCGCCGGCTCCGCAGCCATCACCCTCGCCGCCGGTGGCCGGCTCGACGCCAGCCCGCCGAAGCCTTTCGCGGAGGCGGCTGCCATCCCGCAGCAGGCCGCAGCCCAAGGACCGGCGCTCATTCAGGTCGGGTCCGAACGGTATGTCTACGTCGTTGAGCGCAACGACTCCCTGTCGACAATCGCGAAGCGCTGGCTGGGTGACTCCGGCCGGTGGCCGGAGATTTGCCAGCTCAACCGGCACCGCCATTTCGCCGGCGGCGTCCTGCGCGACTGCGACCTCATCTATCCCGGCTGGGAACTCCGACTCCCCGACGATGCCCGGCCGCCCGCTTCGGCGCGGCCCGCACCGCCGAGGCCGCGGGAGCAACCAACCACACCACCACCCACCCAGCCACCGGACCGCACGAGTCCCGGTCCCACCCCGGACGCCTCGACCGGCAGGGCCGACCAACCAGCCGATAGCGCCAGCGAAGACCACAGCGATGATCGCGCAGAGCAAGCAGACGGACTGGACCTGCCGTCCGGCGCATTCCTTCCCTGGACCGTCGCCACCGCCATCAGCGCCGCCGCCGCACTGGTCTGGCTGCATCGACGTCGCCGCTACGTCCCGGGCGATGAACCTCCTGAGCTGCCATCTGCCGTGGTGCACGTCCACCAGCAGGTCAACAAGCGGCTCACCGCCAGTCAAGACCTCGTCGAACGGGCACACGCCGTGCCGCCGCTGCCGGCGGTCGCACCCGGCGGGGTCGGCTTGACCGGACCTGGCGCCCACGCCGCGGCCCGCGCCGCCCTGATCAGCGCCCTCGCCGACGGGGGCCCCGACCACCCGGAGCGGCAGACGACAGTCGTCATCGACCGACCCACCCTCGCCGAGCTGTTCGGCGCGAACAGCGCTCAGGCACTCACCCCCTGGCCGCGACTGAAGCTGACCGATGACGTCGACCAGTCGCTCACCTTCGCCGACGAGCACCTGCTGCGGTGGGCCCGCTTGCACGAGACCAACACCCAGCAACCCTCGGCGCCGCTCCTGCTCATCAGCGCCGCACCCGACGAGCAGCTGGCCGTAAGGGCCCACATCACCCTCGGCATCGGCGCCGACCGGGACATCACCGGGCTACTGCTCGGCCACTGGTCGAGCGGCCGTACCGTCGACGTCGACGACCGCGGAAGAACCTCGCTGGTCACCGGACCGTCGCAAGATATCGAGCCGCGCATGGCGGTGCTCGATGTCGACACCGCACTGGCGGCCCTCACCACGCTGCAGGAGGCCCACACCGGCGTCCCCGCCGCCCCGCCGCCCATCACCGCAGGCGACCAGACGGGCGGAGACTACAGCCGTCCACCTGAAACCCCTGCTTCCACCGGTCGGCAAGGGTCGGCGCAGCTTCGCGTCCTTGGCTCCCCCCGCGTCGAGCACCTCACCGCGCCCGGCAGACCCCTGCGCGCCAAAGCCGCTGAACTTGCCGTCTACCTGGCCTGCCACCCCGACGGTGCCGACACCCGCACCCTCGGCGAATACCTCGTCCCCGACGCGCGCATCCGCCAAGCCGACCAGCGGATCCACACCAACGCCTCGAACCTGCGCCACGTCCTGGGCCGCTCCGGCGGCCACCGGCCCGGTGGCTACGTCTTGAAGCGCGGCGCGAACGACCGCTACCGCCTGGACCCGCAAACCGTTGACGTCGACCTGTGGGAGCTGCGAGACAAGCTCACGCGCGCCCGCACCACCACGCCGCCCGAGCGCACCACCATGCTGCAGCGAGCCTGCGACCTTTACACTGCCCCACTGGCGGACGGATGCGACTACGACTGGGTCGAGCCGTACCGGGAGAAGGCCCGACAGTGGGCGACGGAGGCCCACCTACTCCTGGCCGAGGACCTACTCGCCACCGACCCGCCGGCCGCGTCGGCTGTGCTCGACAAGGCACTCGGCTTGGACCGGTACAACGAAGAGCTCTACCGGGCAGCGATGCGGGTGCGCCATCACCTCGGTCAGTCGGAAGGCGTGACCGCCCTGCTGAACGGCCTCACGACGGGGCTGCGCGACCTCGACGCCGCGCCCAGCCAGGACACCGTTCTGCTCGCTCACCAACTGCTCAACGACAAGCGCAGGTCAGGTCAGGCGACTTCTGCTCGATGACCTCTCGCGACGGCACTCGTCGGTCCGGCGCGGGGGGAATCTCTACAGCCTGCTCATCATCGCTCATGCGAGTCGGGCCAGCTTGGTGCCGCCCAACCCGCCCGAGCAGACCAGGGCCAGGGTGACCAGGTCGTACGTCCGGTAGGGCGCTCCACCTGGTCACCCTGGCCCTGGCCCGCTCCACGGAGCGTGGGTCGGCGGCAGACAGTGAGGATGGTGGGGTGGGTCGCCGGGCTGGTCTGACTCACCGGCAGACCGACGATTGCTGTCCTCATCCCGATTCGTCGGCCAGCCCGGTGGCCCCAGCAGCTGCATGTCACCGGTCAGGCGCCGTGACCTGATAGGAGCCTGTGCGAGAGGCGCCCACCACTGTGTTGTCCGATCGTCTGACCGGTGACGTGTCCACAGATTCTCGACGCAGACGAGAAAGGCGGACCTCACCAGCATGGCAGCCAGAAAGCGATCAGTTATCGGTGGTGTCGACACCCACCGCGACACGCACCACGCCGCCGTCATCGACAGCACCGGCGGGCTCCTGGCCGACGCCGAGTTCCCCGCGACCACCGCCGGCTACACGGATCTGCTGGCCTGGATGCGCTCGTTCGGGCGGGTCACGGCCGTGGGCGTGGAGGGCACCG